>DAHWDR010000399.1:0-10519 GCA_027330745.1 Acetobacteraceae bacterium
GATGATGTATCTGGCACTGTCCTACGACCACCGGGTGGTGGACGGGCGGGAGGCGGTTTCGTTCCTGGTCCGCGTCAAGGAGCAGATCGAGGACCCGCGGCGGATGCTGCTGGAGGTCTGACGCAGGGGGCCCCGGCGCGCTACCCCATCAACTCGAACGCCGCGCGCACCAGCGCCTGCACGCCGATGCCGATACAGGCCTCGTCCGGCTGATAGCCCGAATTGTGCAGGCGGTCCGCGCGCCCCGGCCCGCCCGACCCCACCCGCACATGCGCGGACGGCACCAGTTCGGCCAGTTCGGCGAAGTCCTCCCCGCCCATGCTCGGCTCCTGCTCGGCAATCACATCCCCGAGCTGCCGGCGGACCGCGTCGATCGTCGGGTCCAGCACCGAATCGGCATTCATCAGCGGCGGCGTGCCGCGGCGATAGACGAACTCGGCACGCGCCCGCGTCATCGGTTCCAGGCCCGCGCAGAGCCGGCCAATCGCCGCCTCGGCCAGATCGCGGGCGCGCGGGTTCAGGGTGCGGACCGTGCCCAGGATCCGCACGGAATCCGGAATGATATTATGTGCGTGCCCGCCGTTGATCGCCCCCACCGTCACCACCACCGGCATCAGCGGCGGCATCTCACGCGAAACCACCGTCTGCAGCTGCATCACCAGCCCCGCCGCGGCCACGATCGGGTCGATCGTGGTGTGCGGGTAAGCGGCGTGGCCCGACCGGCCATGCACCGTGATCTCGAACCGATCCGCCGCCGCCAGGACCGCCCCGCGCACATAGGATAGCTGCCCCACCGGCATCTCAGGGTGATTGTGGAAGCCCAGCGCGCGGACGATTTTCGGGTTGTCCATCACCCCGTCGGCCAGCATCGCGCGCATCCCGCCCATGCCTTCCTCGGCGGGCTGAAAGATCAGCTTTACGGTCCCGGTCAGCTGCGGGGCCAGATCGCGCAGCACCGCGGCGACACCCAGCAACGTGGCGGTGTGGATATCGTGTCCGCAGGCATGCATCAGCCCTTCATTCTTCGAGGCGAACGGCAACCCGGTGCGCTCCGCGATCGGCAGCGCGTCCATATCGGCGCGAATCGCGAGGCACGGGCCAGGCCGCCCGCCCTCGATCAGCCCCACTACGCCGGTGCGGCCGATCCCCGTCTGGTGCGGAATCCCCAGGCGTTCCAGTTCGCCCGCCACCACACCGGCGGTTCGGACTTCCTGGAAGCCGAGTTCGGGATGGGCATGAATATCGCGCCGGATCGCGATCAGAGCCGGCTCGACGGCGCGCACCGCATCGGCGATGGCGCTGGTTGGGTCATTGCTGCGCATCGGGCGAGTGTGCCGGGTCCCACGGCCCGAGGGAAGCCTCGATTGCCTCGGCCGTCACTTTGCCTCATCTACCCGAGAGTAGGACCCAAGGACCCGACATGGCCTTCCTGACCGAACCCGAACCCGAACGTGGCGTCGCGCTGGACGTGGCCCCTGGCATCAGGCGGATCGTCGCCGCCAATCCGGGGCCGATGACCTATCACGGCACCAACACCTATCTGATCGAAACCAAGGACGGGCTGGTCGTCCTGGATCCCGGCCCCGACCTGCCCGCGCATGTGGAAGCCGTGGTTCGCGCAGCCGGCGGCAAGGTCGATCTGATCCTGCTGTCGCACACTCATCACGACCATCTGGAAGCCACCCCCGCCCTGGTCGCCGCGACCGGCGCGCGCACCGCCGGATTCCGGCATAGCGCCACAGCCAGCTTCTCCCCGGACGTGAAACTGGATGACGGGACGGAGATCGCGGGGATGACGGCGCTGCATACGCCGGGCCATGCCTCGGATCACCTCTGCTACGCATTGCCGCGCCCGGGTGGCGCGCCGCTGCTGTTCAGCGCCGATCACGTGATGTCGTGGAGCTCGTCCGTGGTCAGCCCGCCGGACGGCGATATGGGGGCGTATTTCACCAGCCTGCGGCGGGTGCTGGATCGTGACGATGAGGCGTTCCTGCCCGGCCACGGCCCGCCCCTGCCCGAGCCGCGCAAGCTGACCCGCGCCCTGCTGTTCCACCGCATGGAGCGGGAAGGCGCGATCCTGGCCCGGTTGCGCAAGGCCCCGGCCGACACGCCGGCACTGCGCGACGCGCTCTATTCGCAGACGCATCCGCGCCTGCAACGCGCGGCGGAGCGCAACGTGCTCGCGCATCTGATGAAGCTGGAAGCGGACGGGAAGGTGACGCGGCGGGAGTCGCTCTGGGCGGTGGCGTAGCGGCGCGCTACCAACTCCCCAAGGGCCGGAAGGCAGGCCCTTGGGGCGGTGTCGGTATTACATCCCGCGCATCGCCCGCCACACGCGCACGGCCGTCACCGGCATCTCCAGATGCCGCACGCCATGCCCGGCCAGCGCGTCCACCACCGCGTTCACCACCGCCCCCAGCGCCGGCGTGGTGCCGCCCTCCCCGCCCGAGCGCACACCTAGCCGGTTGGTCGGCGTCGGTACCTCCGACAACTCGGTGCGGAAGGACGGCAGGCCCGCCGCGCGCGCCATCGCGTAATCCATGAAGCTGCCGGCCAGCATCTGCCCGGACGCCGGATCATACGCCGCATCCTCCCACAGCGCCTGGCCCACGCCCTGGGCGATGCCGCCATGGGTCTGGCCGTGCAGGATCATCGGGTTGATCGCCCGGCCCACGTCGTCCACCGCGGCCAACGCAACCAGGGTGACGACGCCGGTATCGGGGTCCACTTCCACCTCCGCCACCTGGGCGCCATAGGGGAAACTCGCCACCGGGATCGTGCGGTCGGACACGGCGGCCAGCGCGCCCCGCAACTCCTCGGGTAGGTCGGTCCGGCGCGCGGCCGCTTCGGCCAGCGCGAACAGCGTCACGGCGCGGTCGGTTCCGACGATGCGGAAGCCGCCGGCGACCTGCTCCAGGTCCCCGGCCGCTGCTTCCATCACCACCGCGGCGATGCGCCGGGCCTTTTCGATGATCGCCTCGCTGGCCTCCGGGATAATCGTCGCCGCCAGCTTCATCGACCGTCCTGAATGCGACCCGCCGCCCGCCGCCACCCGGTCGGTATCGTGGGCGACGTAATCGATGACCTCCAGCGGCACCCCCAGCCAGGCGGCGACCAGTTGCGGGAAGCTGGTCTCGTGGCCCTGGCCGGACGCCATGGTGCCCATCACCAGCTCCACCCGTCCCTCGGGGCGGATGGTGATCTCGGTGCGCTCACGCGGGAACCCGCTGGTGACCTCCACGTAGTTCGCCAGCCCGATCCCGGCCAGTCGCCCGCGCGCGGCGGCGGCGGTGCGGCGGGCCGGGAATCCGGCCCAGTCGGCCAGCGCCAGCACGCGGTCCATCGCCGCCGGGTAGTCGCCACTGTCATAGGTCAGGCCCAGCGGGTTGGCATAGGGCTGAGCGTCCGGCGGGACCAGATTCCGCCGCCGCAGCGCGATCCGGTCGCGCCCGGTTTCGGTTGCCGCCAGATCGATCAGCCGTTCCAAAACGAACATGATCTCGGGCCGGCCGGCGCTGCGATAGGGTGTGGTCGGCACGGTATTCGTCACCACCCCGCGCCCGCGCACATAGCCCGTCGGGATGCGATACACCCCGGTCATCAGACCCACGCCCTTCTGCAACGATACCAGGGACGCCGCGTAGCCACCCATGTTGCTGATATTGTCCGCCCGCACCGCCAGGAACTGCCCGTCGGCATCCAGCGCCAGTTCGGCGGTGACGGTCAGGTCGCGCCCCTGGTAGTCGGTCAGGAAGGATTCGCTCCGCTCGCAGCGCCAGCGCACCGGCCGGCCAAGTCGCCGCGCCGCCCAGGCCAGCAGCGCGTATTCCGGATAGAAAAAATTGCGGGTGCCGAAATTGCCGCCCATTTCGCCGCATACCACCCGCACCTGCTCGACCGGCACGCCCAATATCTGCGCCAGATCGGCGCGCAGCTTGACCACCCCGCGACCGCTGCCGGTATGCAGCGTGATCCGCCCGGTCTCCGGGTCGCAGTCGGCCAACATGCTCCGCGGTTCCATCGGCACGCCGGTCACGCGCTGGGCGCGGGTTTCCAGCCGCGTCACATGCGCCGCGCGGGCGAATGCGGCCGCGGTGGCCGCACGCTCCCCCACTTCGATGGTGGCGCTGAGATTCCCCGGCAGGTCCGCCCACAGCGCCGGCGCGTCCGCGGCCAGGGCGGCGCCGGCATGAACCACCGCTGGCAGAGGTTCGTAGCGCACCACGATCCGCTCCGCGGCATCTTTCGCCGCCGCCGCCGTCTCCGCCACCACCAGCGCGACCGGCTCCCCCACGAAGCGGACGCGGTCGGCGGGCAGGGGCCAATGCGGCGTGGCGACCGGCGCGGGGCCGACCAGGCGCGCCGCCACGTCCGGCGGGGCCATCAGCCCGACATTATGCGGGATCGGGCCAAGCCCCTCGGCCTGCCAGTCCGCCCCGGTCAAGACCGCGCGCGCGCCGGCGGCGATGGCCGGCGCGGTGTCGATCGCGAGGATCGCCGCATGCGCGTGCGGGGAGCGCAGGAGCACGGCATGGAGTTGGCCGGGCAGCACGAAATCGTCGCCGTAGACGCCGCGCCCGGTCAACAGGCGCCGGTCCTCGGCACGCCGGACCGGACGGCCCAGTACCCCCGGCGCGATCGGGTCGGTCATCGTTGGTTCCTCCCGCAGGACCCGCCGCGGCGGGCCCTGATTATTTCATCATCGGATCATTTCATTCCGGTGATCGATCCGCTCATCGCCCGCGCATCGCGCGACGGCCAGCGCCCGGCATCGACCTGAGCCAGGAACCGCTCCACGATCGCGTTGAACGCATCCGGTTCCTCGATATTGATGGTGTGGCCGCAATTCGCCATCGTGACCAGCGCCGCGGTGGGGATGGTGCGCTTCATCAGCAGACCGGGTTGCAGACAGGGCCAGTCTTCGTCCCCGGTCAGGACCAGGGTGGGCAGGCTCAGCGCCTGCATCTGAGCGGTCAGGTCGAACAAGGACGGGCGCTCGCGCTGCACGCCAAGCTGGGTATTGCGCATCCCCTCACGTGAGTGTTCGGACAAAAACTGGCGGAACTCGGCGAAGCCGCGCGCGTTCTTGTTTTCGAACTGCACCCGGGTCGGACCGTAAGCGTATTTCGCGGCGAATTCCGCCATCGTGGAGGCGTCAATGAAAGCGGCGATCGCCTCGGCCTCGGCGCGGAACTTCGTCCGCTCCCCCGGTTCGGCGCCGTAGCCGCAGCCGGCCACCACCAGCGACCGCGCCCGGGCGGGGTGGCGGAAGCCGAAATGCAGAGTGGCGAAGCCGCCCATCGACAGACCGACCACATGCGCCCGGTCGATCTTTAGATGGTCAAGCACCACGGCGATATCGTCGGCCGCGCGCGCCTGCGAATAGGCGCTGACGTCTGCCGGCACATCGGACGGCGGATAGCCGCGGGCATTATAGGCAATCGCGCGATAGCGCTGGCCGAAATGACGCAGCTGCGGCTCCCAGCTACGAAAGTCGCCGGCGTATTCGTGCACGAAGATCACCGGGACGCCGGTGCCGGTCTCCTCGTAATACAGCCGAACCCCGTCCTCGGCGGTGGCGTGCCCCATCCTACGTCTCCTGTTCGCTCGCAAGCGATGAGTAGCTACGCCGCCAGTGTGTTGTCCACCGCGCGGTCGAACGGGACGCCGGCGGCAACGAACCCGCCGGACACCAGGCTGGCGCGCAGCCGCGCGTAGCCCGCCGGGTCCAGAGCCGGCGTCCGGCCCCACACGCCCAGCGCCTGATAGCGCGCATAGGCGCGTGCCAGCAGCGCGGGTGGCGTGTCGGGGAACCACGGGGCGACGGTGGCCGCGATCTCGTCCGGCGTCGCCGTGGCGATCCAGGTCAGCGTCGCGCCCAGGCCGCGCACCATCGCGCCGAACCCAGGCCGCTGCGCCGCGATGGTGGCCCGCGGCGCGTAGAAGCAGGTATAGGCGGTCGGGCCACGGCGCGCGGCGGCATACCAGACATGGCCCGCGCCCTCGGTTTCCAGAGCGGCGGCGAAGGGTTCGAACACCTGCACCACGTCCAGCGTCCCGGCACGGAGTGCGGCGACATTGGCCGCCATGTCGCGGTCCGCCACGCGGGCGATGGCGTCCGGGTCAACTCCGGCATCGCGCAGGTCCTGTTGCAAACACAGCCACGGCGTGGGGACCTCGGCCACCGATCCCAGGCGCAAGCCGGCCAGATCGGCCAGCTGGAACCCGGGATTTGGCGCCCGGCCCAGCAGCAGAAACGGATCGCGGGTCACCGCCTCACCGAAGCAGACCAGATCGCAGGCGGGATTGGATTCGTACGTCGCCATCACCCGCATCGGCCCGCCCCAGCACAGATCCGCCGCGCCGGCCAAAAGCGAAGTTGCGGCGACGGCGGGCGACGGGGCGGAGACCATGCGCACCTCAACCCCCTCGGCCGCATACGCGCCGCGGGCGAAGGCGGCGTAGAACGGCGCGTAGAACGCGGCGCGCAGGGATTCTTGAAGCACAATCGCCATGGCGCTGGTCCCTGGGGTTACGGCCGGGCGAAGCGCCGATCCGGGATATCCACCGGCCGCGCCCGCCCCGGCAGATTGGGCGGAAGGACCACGACGCTGCCCCAACCCAGCGCGAAAGGAAAGCGCAGCGCCCGCTCCCCGGCGGCAAAATAGCGGCATGGGCGGCTCCAGAGCTCGCCCACGGCGAACTCAGTTTCCCAGGCCCGGCCGGGCAGATCGCGCAGGGTCACGCGCGCGCCGGGGGCCAGGAACACCGCACGGACCAGCCGGCCGGCACCGTCGCGCAGCTTCACCACCGCCGGTTCCAGATCGCCGTTGACCAGCGTGATCCGCGCGGGACCGCGTCCGCGCGCGGACAGGATCGCGCCCGAAACCGGCTGCGGCCCGGCACGGTCGGCGCAGAACGCCCCATGCGCGGCGGCGGCATCGCCGTGGGTCAGGCGATCGGCGGCCACGAACCCGATCGACGAACCCGCCAGACGGATCGCGGCCAGGCGGCTGTTCGGGTCGGTGCCCAGGACTTCGACCGGCGTGAACGGCGCGAGGCGGGCGACCGGAACCAGCGGCAAGCCCGGGCGGTTCTGGCGCAGGACCGTCAGCGCGCCGAGCCCGGGCAGCACGAAATGATTGGCCGTCCCCACGGGCCGGGCACGCGGCAGCGCGGGCGGGGCGGTCCAGGTCGGCACCGGTCCGGTGCCGTCCGGCAGACCGGAGGTGGGACCTTCGGCGATGCGCAGCATCAGCCACGCGGCAAGCACCGCCGAGCCGATCAGGAACCCGGCCCAGATCGCGAAGCGGCGCGGCGGTCGCCCGAGCCCAAGGTCGCCCGGTCCATAATCGGGTGGCCCAAATCCGTCAGCTCCGAAGTCTCCTGGCAGGTCCGCCGGCTGATCCGGGCGCCGCTGCGCGCCCCGCCCGGCCGGGGCGAATCGCGCGGCGGGATCGCCGGCACGATCGTACGCGCGACGACGGGCGGGATCGCCCAGCACCTCGTAGGCGGCGCGCAGCGCGAGGAACGCCGCGGTGCTGCCGGTCCCGGGGATATCGGGATGCAGCACCAAGGCGGCGCGCCGATAGGCCGCGGCGATTGCCTCGGCCGAGGCGGTGGGGGCCAAGCCGAGGCGCGCGTAGAAACCGTCGGGGTCCGGGTGCATGGGCGGGGGGAGTATAACCGGGGTCGCGGGCCAATGGGACGGCCCAATGGGATGGTGGCGGGATGGTCTGGCGGGATCGTCCGTCGGGATGTCCACCCTTGCCCCCCCCGCCGGCGCGGCCCAGCTTCCTCCCCGCCAATCATCACCCCGGAGCACCCAACACGTGGCGGATGCCGCTGTCTCCCGCGCCCCTGCCACCGGGCGGCGCGGCCTGATCCTGTTCGTTCTGCTGCTCGGCGGCTTTCTGCCTCCGGTCGATTTCTTCATCGTCAATGTCGCCCTGCCCTCGATCCAGACCGGACTCCACGCCTCGCCGGCTTCGGTGCAGTTGGTCATCTCGGGCTATGCGGCGGGGTATGCCGTGTTTCTGGTGACCGGCGGGCGGCTCGGGGATTTGTATGGAAGGCGCCGGATGTTCGTGCTCGGCATGGCGGGGTTCACCGCCGCCTCGGCCCTGTGCGGGCTGGCGAGCACGCCCGCGCTGCTGGTCCTCGCCCGCATTGCCGAGGGCGTGACCGCGGCGCTGCTGGCCCCTCAGGTCCTGGGCACGATCCGCGCCCTGCATGACGCGCCCGGCCAGCAGGCGCCGCTGGCGCGTGCGCTGGGGATGTACGGGACCATGATCGGGCTGGCGGCGGCCGTGGGGCAGTTGGCCGGGGGCGTGCTGGTCGCCTGGTCCCCGCTCGGCCTGGGCTGGCGCTCCGTGTTCCTGGTCAACCTGCCGATCGGGGCGGTGGCGATCGCGGGCGCCCTGGCGGTGGTGCCGGAAAATACCGCCGTCGCCCGACCCCGCCTGGACCTGACCGGGGCTTCGTTGCTGTCGGCCGCGCTTGCCTGCCTGGTGATCCCGCTATCCGAGGGGCGGCAGGAGGGATGGCCGCTCTGGACCTTCCTCGCCCTGGCCGCCACGCCGGTGCTGCTCGGCCTGTTCCTGCGCCACGAGGACCGCGTGTCCATGCGCGGCGGAATGCCGCTGCTGGATCTTGGGCTGCTGCGCCTGCCCGGGTTCCGCCGCGGGGTGCTGGTGGCGTGCCTGTTCTTCTTCACCTCGGCCTTCTACCTGCTGTTCGCGATCGAGCGGCAGGACGGCGCCGGCTTCGACGCGCTGCACACCGGGCTGGCGATCCTGCCCTATGGCCTCGGCCTGTTCGTCGGGCCGCTGGCGACCACGCCGCTGCCACGCCGCGCGCCGCTGTTGCAGATCGGCATGACGATCGAGGTCGCGGGCTATGCCGGGATCGGCCTCGCGGTCGCGTTCGGTGCCCCCGCGGCGACGATCGCCGCGGTGGTGTTCATCGCCGGGCTCGGCCAGGGGATCGCGATGCCGCGGCTGTTCGGGCTGGTGCTGGCGGATGTGCCGGCGCATCAGGGCGGCGTGGCGGCGGGCGTGGTGAACTCCACGCTCCAGATCGGCGCGGCGCTGAGCGTGGCCGCGATCGGGTCGCTGTTCTTCTCGGTGCTGGGGACCGGGGTCGGGCCGGCGGCCTATGCGCATGCGTTCGGGATCGCCATGATCGCCGTGGTCGCGGCCTTGGGTGGCGCCGCGCTGCTGTCGCGTTCGGGAGGGAGACGATGATGGACGCGGACAGTTTTTGTGCGCGGCTGGTGCGCGAGATGCCGGACGCGGCGATCCTGGCCGACGCCGACGGGGTCATCCGCTTCTGGAACGGCGGCGCCGAACGCATCTTCGGCTGCACGGCGGCCGAGGCCGTGGGGCAGTCGTTGGATATTATCATCCCGGAGGGCCCACGGGCGCGGCACTGGGCGGGCTACCGCCACACCATGGCAACCGGGGTCACCCGCTACGGCGCCGACGATCTTCTGTCCGTCCCGGCGCTGCACAAGGATGGGCGGCGCATTTCGGTGGCGTTCACCATCGTCCCGTTGCGCGGCCCGGACGGAGCGATCGAGGGCATCGCGGCGGTGCTGCGGGACGTCACCGCGCAGTTCGAGGAAATCCGCGCGCTGCGACGCGAACTGGCGGCATTTCGGGCGCGGTAAGGTTTTGGTGACCTCCGCCGCCTAGCCTGCGCGCCGCACAGCGCAGGACGCCCCGATGCCGCCAGACCCGCGCCCGCTCACGCGCCCCGCCCGCGTGGCCCCGGAATGGGAGACCGCGCGCTGGCACCTGATCGCGCTGCGTGACACCGCGCGCGCCTGGGCCGCCCACCGCCTGGCCGCGGCGGTGCCGGCCCGCGCGCGCGGCAACCTGCGCCGCGCGTTGCGGGTGCTGCGCTGGGCGGCCGCCGGCGATCTGCCGCGCCAGTTCGGCCTCTGGCGCGCGGCCCGGCGCGCCCGCCGCAGCGTTCCCTCGCCGGCGCCGGCGCCCGCAACCGCGCCTGCGCCCGCGCCGGAGACGATCTGCTTCCCAACCGCGCCCGCCGCCCCGGTGCTCTCGGTGCTGATCACCAGCTTCGGCGCGGTGGACCTGACCCTGCGGTGCCTGGCGGCGCTGGCCGCCGACGATCCCGGCGTGCCGATGGAGGTGCTGGTGGGCGATGACGCCTCCCCCGACCCCGCGGTGGTGCGGCTGGCGGCGGTGCGCGGCATAAGGCTGATCCGCAATCCGGTACAGCTTGGGTATCTGCGCGCGGCGAACGCGCTGTCCGCCACGGCGCGGGGGGCATTCCTGCTGTTCCTGAACAACGACACCGAACCCCAGCCGGGCGCGATCGCGGCGATGCTGACGCTGCTCCGGGCCAGGCCGGACGCGGGCGCGGTGGGGGCGAAGCTGGTTTACCCGGATGGGCGCCTGCAGGAGGCAGGCGGGATCGTCTGGCGCGACGGCTCGGGCTGGAACTACGGGCGCGGCGACGATCCGCACCGGCCGGAATACAATTACGTGCGAGA
>DAHWDR010000423.1:0-5700 GCA_027330745.1 Acetobacteraceae bacterium
GCGGGTCGAGGCCGGCCAGGATGCCGTCCGTGTAGTCGCGCGGGGTGGAGGCGATCTTGCGGGTCCGCATTGTTCCGTCCGCGCCGATCACGACCAGATCGGTGAAGGTGCCGCCGATGTCGATGCCGATGCGGAGGCTCATGCGGCCCGCCGTGCCGCGCGCAACGCTGCGGTTGCGGTCGCATCGATTTCCGGCGGATCGCCGCGCGCGACCACGCCGTAGTCCCGCGCCGCCCCCTCGGGCGTGACCAGTCCGCTGCGCAGGTCCCGCGCCACCGCCGCCAGGTCGCGCGCCAGCGGATCGCCATAGCCGCCGCCGCCCGGCAGTTGGTGGCGGAACACCTCGCCGCGACGGAAATTCATCGTCAGCTTGGCATGCAGCGTCTGTTCCGCGTCGGTCCCCGGGTTCAGCTGGTTACGGCCCGCCGCGCCCGCCCCGCCACCGGCAAGCCCATACGGCCGGTGCGTCTGTCGATCGGCGCGCACCTGCAGAATCCCCTCGTCGGCCCGCATCCGCCAGGTGCGCGCCATCGCCGCTCCGCCGCGGAAGCGGCCCGCCCCGCCGGTATCAGGCACGAAACCGTAGTCCAGGACCTCGAGCGGATTCTCCGCCTCGATCATTTCCACGCTGAAGCTTGCCATGTTGGCGAACATGGTCGTGTTGCCTTCCAATCCGTCCGCCCAGGGCCGCGCGCCCCAGGCGCCGGACAGGAAATCGACATAGATGAACCCGCGCCGCTCGCGGTCATAGCCGCCGACGGTGATCCCCGTGTTCCCCCCATCCCCGGCGGCAAACACGCGGTCCGGATATAACTGCGCCAGCGCCCCGAAGGCGCAGTCGGTGGCGCGGAACCCGGTCAGGCCGCGGGCTGCGCAAGCCGCGGGCGGCAGCGCGTTCATGATCGTGCCGGGCGGGGCGATCACCTCGATCGCGCGGAACACCCCGTCATTGTTCGGCATGTTCACCGACAGCACCGATTTCGCCGCGGTGAAGCTGGCCGCGGCAGTGTAGGACCAGGTGTTGTTGATCGCGCCCTTCACCTGGGCCGCGCTGCCGGTCCAGTCGAAGCGCATCCAGCCGCCGCGCTTCGTCACCGTGCAGACCAGCGGGATCGGCACGCCGATATCGATCTGGTCGTCATCGATCCAGTCGGTGAAGGTCGCCGTACCGTCCGGCAATTCGGCCAGGCAGTGACGGGTCAGGCGCTCGCTATAGTCCATGGTCGCGTCCATCAGCGCGCGCACGCCGGCCGCGCCATGGCGGGCCACCAGCGCGTCCATCCCGCGCGCCGCAATCGCGCAGGCGGCAAGCTGGGACCGCAGATCGCCGAAGACCCGTCCGGGCAGGCGCACATTCTTCTCGATGATCCGGTGCAAGGTGGGGTTCGCCACGCCGCGTTCGTAGAGTTTCAGCGGCGGGATGCGCAGACCTTCCGCATAAATCTCGGTGGAATCCGATGCGTTGGATCCGGGCACGCGCCCACCCACATCGGTGTGGTGGCAGATCGTGGCGGCGTAGGCGATCACCGCCCCATCCGCGAAGATCGGGCGGAAGACGAAGATATCGGGCAGGTGCATCCCGCCCTCGTACGGGTCGTTCAGAACCAGGATGTCGCCCGGATGGATGTCGTCGGGGAACGCCGCCAGCGCGGCGCGCAGGGCGACGGGGATGGAGCAGAGATGCCCCGGCAGGCTCAGCCCCTGCGCCACCAGCCGCCCCTGCGCATCACACAAGGCGGCCGAGTAGTCCATGATGTTCTTGAGCACCCCCGAATAGGCGGTGCGGTAGATGGTCAGTACCATCTCGTCGCCGATCGCGGCGACGGCGTTGCGGAACAGTTCCTCGGTGATCGGGTCCATGTACGGGATGGGAGCAGGCGGGCGGCCCGGCTACAAGGCCCCCCCGCGCCGCCCCGCCGCGGCGCCGAGACGCAGGCGCAGCGCATTCAGCTTGATGAACCCCTGGGCATCGAACTGATCGTAGGCGCCCTGGTCGTCCTCGAACGTCACCACTTTCATCGAATACAGGCTATGCGGGCTTTCCCGGCCGATGCAGGTCACGTTGCCCTTGTACAGCTTCATCCGTACCCGGCCGGTGACCGAGTTCTGGCTGGCGTCGATGGCGGCCTGCAGCATCCGCCGCTCCGGGCTGAACCAGAAGCCGTTATAGATCAGCTCGGCGTAGCGCGGCATCAGCTGGTCCTTGAGATGCGCCGCCTCGCGATCCAGCGTGATGCTCTCGATCGCGCGATGCGCCGCCAGCAGGATCGTGCCCCCGGGGGTTTCGTACACGCCGCGGGATTTCATGCCGACGAAGCGGTTTTCCACCAGATCCAGCCGGCCGATGCCGTTGGCTTTGCCGAGCGCGTTCAGCTGCGTGAGCAGCGCCGCCGGCGACAGCGTGACGCCGTCGATCGCGGTTGCGTCGCCATGGACGAAATCGACGCTGATGATCGTCGGGGTGTCGGGCGCGTCCTCGGGGCGGATGGTGCGCTGATAGACGATCTCGTCGGCCTCGATCGCCGGGTCTTCCAGGATTTTACCCTCGGACGAGGAATGCAGCAGGTTGGCATCCACGCTGAACGGGGCTTCGCCGCGCTTGTCGCGCGCGATCGGGATCTGATGTGCCTCGGCGAATTCCAGCAGCCGGGTGCGGCTGGTCAGGTCCCATTCGCGCCAGGGGGCGATGATGGTGATGTCCGGTTTCAGCGCGTAGTAGCTGAGTTCGAAGCGCACCTGGTCGTTGCCCTTGCCGGTCGCGCCATGGGCGACAGCGTCGGCGCCGGTGGCCTCGGCGATCTCGATCTGGCGCTGCGCGATCAGCGGGCGCGCGATCGAGGTGCCGAGCAGGTACTGGCCCTCGTACAGCGCGTTGGCGCGGAACATCGGGAACACGAAATCGCGCACGAAGGTCTCGCGCAGATCGTCGACGAAGATCTCCTTCACCCCGGCCTGTTCCGCCTTGCGCCGGGCCGGTTCCAGTTCCTCGCCCTGGCCGAGATCGGCCGTGAAGGTGACCACCTCGCAGCCATAGGTCACCTGAAGCCAGCGCAGAATGACGCTGGTATCGAGGCCGCCCGAATAGGCGAGCACCACCTTCTTCACGGTCTTCCTGGCCATCTTGGTCTCCTTGCGATCGCGGCGCGGAGTAGCGCCGGGGCGGGCGCGGACGCAAGGGGCCGGCCGACCGTCAGGGCAAGACCATAGGACTCAAGTACCTGTGTGGATGAAGGCCCGGCGCAGTGCCCCCGCCATCATGTCGATTGCCGTGTCGGCCATCCGGATCACCTTGCCCATGCTCATGAAGCCGTGGATCTGGTCGGTCAGATGGATCGCGGTGGTGCGCACGCCCTCGCGTTCCAGTCGGGCGGCATAGGCAACCCCCTCGTCGCGCAGCGGATCGGCCCCGGCGGTCAGGACAAGCGCCGGCGCGGTCCCGGCCAGCGAGGCCGCGCGGATCGGCGAGGCGCGCCAGTCGATGACATCGGCCGGGCCGCGCATGTAATGGTCGATGAACCATTTCATCGTGGCCGAGGTCAGCGGCACGCCCGGCCCGATGGTCTGCGAGGACACGGTGGTCATCGCCATGTCGGTCGCGGGATAGATCAGCAGCTGAAAGGCCAGCTTCGGCAGGTCCCCGTCGCGCGCCATCAACGCCATCACGGCGGCCAGGTTGCCGCCGGCGGAATCCCCGCCGACCGCCACCCGCATGGGATCGATCCCGAGCGCGCCCGCCTGGGCGATGACCCAGGCGGTCGCGGCGGCGGAGTCATCGACCGCGGCGGGGAATTTGTCCTCCGGCGCCATGCGGTAATCGACCGAAACCACGACGCAGCGCGCGGCATTGGCGAAGCGCCGGCAGACCCCGTCATGGGAGTCAAGCCCGCCCAGCAGCCACCCGCCGCCGTGATAATACACCAGGCCGGGCAACGCCGCCGCCCCCGCGCCGGCGGGGCGATAGAGACGGAGCGGGATATCCCCGTGCGGCCCGGGGCAGGTCAGGTCGCGGACCGTCTCGACCGGCTCCGGGTCGGGCTGCAGCACGGCGCGGCTTTTCATATAGGCCTCGCGCGCTTCCGCCGGGGTCAGTTGCTCGAAGGGCGGACGGCCGGCCAGGCGGATCATGTCCAGCACGAGCAGCACGTCGGAATCGAGGGCGGGGGAAGCAAGGGCGGGCATGGCGGCACTCCGTGTCGGGAAACGGTATCCCGCCTGCGCGGCGGGGGCAAAAATCAGGCGGTCCAGGCCAGGATCGCCTCGGCCACCTTGTCAGGCTGATCGAGTTCCGCCAGATGCCCCGCCCCCTCGATCACCCGCAGGTCGGTGGGGCCGGCGATCCCGGCGCGGAACGCGGCCGCGTAGGAAAGCGGCATGATCCGGTCCGCCTCGCCCCAGACCAGCATTGTGGGCGCGGCGATCAAGGGCAGGCGCTTCTCCAGCCTGGTATTGCCGAGCGGCCAGAAGATGCGCGCCGCGGCCTCGGACGCGCGGGTCTGCGCGATCGGCCATTCGATCGAGTTGGCCCCCTCGGGCGCCGCCTTCATCGCCTTCCAGATCTCAGGGTCGGCGCACATCAGGCCGGGGATCGCGTCCGCCCGCTGCGCCCAGGGATCGGTGGGCGGGTCCTTCTCGTCGAACAGGCCGAACGGCGCGATCAGGGCGAGCCGGCGCACGCTCGCCGGCCAGATCGCGGCGATATCGGCCGCGAGCGAGGCGCCCACCGAACTCCCCGCCAGATCCGCCCCGGCCAGCCCGGCCGCGTCCAGGGTGGCGCGCACCGCGAGCATCCAGTCGAGATGGCTGTCCAGCACCGTATGGCCGCGATCGCCGCCGGGAAATCCCGGCAAGGACGGCACGATCACGCTGCGATGCGCCGCCAGCGCGTCGAGGAACGGCATCCAGCGCGGCAGGCCGCCGAGCCCGGCGAGGAAGCCCAGTTTCGGCCCGCTTCCCTTGCGCCAGACGCGGGTCTGGAAGCCGTTGATTTCGATTGTCGTGGTTTCGGGTTCGCTCACCCTGCTCTCCAGCATCGTCCGAAGGGAAGGATCCGTGGCACCGCTATTCGGCGGCGAGGCGCGGCACGAAGGCGGGCACGTCCGCGCGCTGCGCGGCACCGATCGGCTGGGGCCACCAGCGGTCTTCCCACTCGCCGAACATGCCCGTGAGGTTGGGCATCACCTTCTCGGCGAACAGCTTGGTGTTGGCGCGGCAGACCGCCTTGTTCATGTTGCCGAACTGCAACAACAACATCAGATGGCCGACATTCAGGCTGCGGGCGACCTCGCGCAGTTGCTCGGTCACGTCGTTGGGCGAGCCGATGATGACGTAGCCGCGATCGACGATCGCATCCATCTCGCGCGCCACGCCCGCGAAACGGGTGCCGGAGGTGGAGCCGATCGCGCCGGCGCCGGCGGCCTGCTGCACCTGGCTCTTGATGCCGGCGGCCTGCGTGGCCTCGGAGACGTAGCCGGGCGGCGTCGCCCAGCGCGGATCGACATGCAGGCAGCGGCCGTAGAAATACTCGGCGGCTTCCGAATAGAGATCGTAGGCGTGCTGGCGGCTTTCGCCGACGCCCACGAATTGCAGGAAGCCGGCGCGATAGGGGTTGCGGTCCTTGCCGAGCTTGGACATTTCGGCCCAGAAACCATCCATCAGCGCCTGTCCGGCCTTGTAGCCGTAGTAGGACAGGTAGCAATAGAC
>DAHWDR010000056.1:0-2401 GCA_027330745.1 Acetobacteraceae bacterium
GCTGCGCCCGCACGGGCTGTTCTTCCCGGTCGATCCGTCCACCCACGCCCGCTGCACCATCGGCGGCATGGCCGGCAACAATTCCTGCGGCTCCAAATCCATCCGCTACGGGCTGATGGCCGACAATGTCAGCGCGATCGAAGCGATCCTGCCCGACGGCGCGCGGCATCGTTTCGGCGCCACGCCGGACAATCTCGGCGCCGACATGGCCCCGAACATCGCCGCGCTGATCACCGATCTGCGCGCCCTCGGCACCCGCGAAGCGGCGGAGATCGCGGCCCGCTTCCCGCGCCAGCTGCGCCGCGTCGGCGGCTACAATATCGATGCGCTGACGCCGGCGGCCCGAAGCGCGGGGCGCGACAATCTGGCCCGCCTGCTGGTCGGCTCGGAAGGCACGCTGGCGTTCTCGGCGGCGATCGAGCTGATCCTGCACCCGATCAAGCCGCGCAAGATGTTGGGCATCTGCCAGTTCCCCAGCTTCCGCGCGGCGATGGAAGCCGCGCGCCATATCGTCACCCTGGACCCGGAAGCGGTGGAGCTGGTCGATCGCACCATGATCGATCTCGGCCGCGCGATCCCGATCTACCGCGCCACCATCGATGCCATGCTGATCGGCGAACCCGACAGCCTGCTGATCGTCGAGTTCCATGGCGATGCCGACACGCCGCTGGCGGCGAAACTGACCGATCTGGAAACCATGATGGCCGATCTGGGGCATCGCAACGCCGTGGTGCGCGCCACCGACGCCGCGTTCCAGAACGCCATCGCCGCGGTGCGCGAAGCCGGGCTGAACATCATGATGTCGATGAAGGGCGACGCGAAGCCGGTGTCCTTCATCGAGGATTGCGCCGTCGATCTGGCCGATCTGGCCGAGTACACCGAACGCCTGAACGAGGTCTTCGCCCGCAACGGCACCAAGGGCACCTGGTACGCCCATGCCTCGGTCGGCTGCCTGCATGTGCGCCCGGTGCTGAACATGAAGGACAGCAGCGACGTTCGCCGGATGCGCGCGATCGCCGAGGAATGTTTTGCCCTGGTCCGCGCCTACAAGGGCAGCCATAGCGGCGAGCATGGCGACGGTATCGTGCGCAGCGAATTCAACGAACCGATGTTCGGCCCGCGCATCGCCCGCGCCTTCGAGGCGGTGAAGGACGCGTTCGACCCCGCCGCCCTGTTCAATCCCGGCCGCGTCGTGCGCGCCCCGCGCATGGATGACCGCGCGCTGTTCCGCTACGGCCCGGACTACGCGCCGGCACCGGGCTTCACGCCGCGGCTCGACTGGTCCGCCCATCCCGGACCCTTGGGCGGGATGCTGGGCGCGGTGGAAATGTGCAACAACAACGGCGCCTGCCGCGCTTTCGGCGCCGAGGTGATGTGCCCGTCCTATCGCGTCACGCGTGAGGAAACCCATGTCACCCGCGGCCGGGCCAACACGCTGCGGCTCGCGCTGACCGGTCAGCTCGGCGCCGATGCGATGGCGTCCGACGCAGTGGCCGACGCGATGGCGCTGTGCGTGTCCTGCAAGGCGTGCCGGCGCGAATGTCCGACCGGCGTCGATATGGCGAAGATGAAGCTGGAGGTCGCCGCCGCGCGCGCCGCGCGCCACGGCATCGGCCTGCGCGAACGCCTGATCGCCGCCCTGCCCCGCCTTGCGCCCTGGGCCGCGCGCGCGCCGGGTTTGGCCAATCTGCGCAACCGCTCGCCGCTGCTGCGGCGCCTGGGGGAACGCCATCTGGGCATCGCCGCCGATCGCCTCCTGCCCGCGTTCCGGGCGGATCCGTTCCGCGACCGCGATGCCCGCGCCTTCGTCTCGGACGGATCGCGCGGCGAGGTGTTCCTGTTCGTCGATACCTTCAACCGCTGGTACGAACCCGAACCGGTGCGCGCGGCGCTGGCGGTACTGGCCGCCGCCGGCTACCGCGTGCGCCTGCCCGCGTCCGGGCGCCGGCCGCTCTGCTGCGGGCGCACCGCGCTGGCCGCCGGGCAACTGGACCTGGCCCGCGCCGAGGCGCGCCGCACGCTGGCCGCGCTTGCCGGGGACGCGCCCGTGATCGGCCTGGAACCTTCCTGCCTGTTCACCTTGCGCGACGAGTTCCCGTCCTTGCTCCCGGGCCCGGAAACGACGGCGCTGGCGGCGCGTGCCGAATTGATCGGCACCTTCCTGGCGCGCGAGAATCCGCCCCTCGCGCTGCGCCCGATCGCAGCCACCGCGCATGTGCACGGCCATTGCCACCAGAAATCCTTCGGCGCCTTCGCCCCCGCCCTGGCCGCGCTGCGGCGCATCCCGGAGCTGAAGGTGCGGCCGATCGCATCCTCCTGCTGCGGCATGGCGGGCGCGTTCGGCTATCAGGCCGAAACCCAGGACGTCTCCCGCGCCATGGCCGAGGCCGGGCTGCTGCCG
>DAHWDR010000434.1:0-5896 GCA_027330745.1 Acetobacteraceae bacterium
CGGAACACGGCGAAGCGTTCCAGGCTGACCCGGTACAGGCGGCGCAACTCGGCCAGCGGGTCCGGGTGGTCGTCGGCGCGGAGATCGAGATCCGGGTAGGGGTCCCTTGTGGCCAGCAGCAACGCGGCGGATTGCTTGCCGCGCCGGTCGCCGCCGGCGGCCTCCCCCGCTTCCATCGCCGCCAGCATCCGTTCGGGCAGCGTGCCGGTAGCGGCGGCGAAGGCGTCCCGCGTGCGGCTGACCACCTCCGGCCCGGCCAACATGTTGCCGGCTACCGAGATGTCGGTGCCACGCACCGATCCGGCCCAGGCCACGCACTCCGCCCCGGTGTGCTGGGCGATGCGGCCGGAGGCGTCCAGCATGTGGAGCTGACGCTGGGCGGCGCCAGGGTCGGCGGCCGTCAGGGCCGCGATGATCGCGTCGGGGTCCTCATGGTCGCGCAGACGCGGCAGGGCGTGGCGCGTGTACATCGGATTGACCAGCGCCTGGGTGGACATCACGCCGACGCCGCCCTCGATCGCGATGGTCAGCGCGCCGACCGCGAAGAAGCGGGAGGCGACCGCCGCGCCGAGGGCGCCGGTGACGGGATCGCGGATCAACAGGGACCAGGTCATGGCGGCAGGGTGCCGGCGACGTGCGCGCGGGGCAAGCCCATCCCGGTCCGCATCACTCCGCGCTACACTCCAGCCATGCCCCCGATCCTCACCCTCGACCAGGTCCATAAATCCTACGGCGCGCAGCACGTCCTGCGCGGGGTTTCCCTGACCGTGGCGGAAGGGGAGCGGGTGGTGGTGTGCGGCCCCTCCGGTTCCGGCAAATCCACCCTGATTCGCTGCATCAACCGGCTGGAAACCCACGAACAAGGCCGTATCATCGTCGATGGCACGGAACTGTCCGACAACCCCGCCGCGCTCCGCCGAGTGCGCCAGGAAGTCGGCATGGTGTTCCAGTCCTTCAACCTGTTCCCGCATCTGACAATCCTGGAGAACTGCATCCTCGCCCCGATGCGCGTCCGTGGCCTGCCGCGGGCCGAGGCCGAGGCGCTGGCCATGCGCCTGCTGGCGCGTGTGCGCATCCCCGAGCAGGCACATAAATACCCCGCCCAGCTCTCCGGCGGGCAGCAGCAGCGCGTGGCGATCGCTCGCGCCCTGTGCATGACCCCCAAGGTGATGCTGTTCGACGAACCCACCTCCGCCCTGGACCCGGAAATGATCCAGGAGGTGCTGGACGTGATGCTGGAACTGGCCCGCTCCGGCATGACCATGATCTGCGTGACGCACGAGATGGGCTTCGCCCGCCAGGTGGCGGACCGCGTTATCTTCATGGACCAGGGGGAGATCGTAGAGGCAGGACCGCCTGCGCGATTCTTCGCCGCGCCGGAGACCGACCGGCTGCGCATGTTCCTGTCGCGGATCCGGGACCCGGGCGGCGCCTGACGCTATTTTTTGCCCGGCAGGGGAATGCCGGTCAGCGCTTCGAACACCCGGATCACGAACGCATCATCCTTCGCCCCGTTCCCCAGTGCCGCGGCGCCGAGGAACAGCTGGTGCGCGGTCGCCGCGATCGGCGCCGGGAACGCCAGCGCGCGCGCCTGATCCAGCACGATCCCCAGATCCTTGACGAAAATATTGACCGAGGACAACGGGGTATCGTCCCCCGCCAGGATATGCGGCACGCGGTTCTGCCACATCCAGGAACTGCCGGCCGAGCTGCAGATCACGTCATACAGCACCTGCGGATCGGCGCCGGCGCGGATGCCCAGCGCCAGCGCCTCGGCCGAGACCGCGATATGCACCCCCGCCAGCAGCTGGTTCACCATCTTCACCGTTGAGCCGATCCCCGCCGCATCGCCCAGGCGCCAGACCTTGGCCGCGATCGCCTCCAGCACCGGCGCGGCGCGGTCGAATGCGGCCTGCGCGCCGGAGGCCATGACCGTCATCGTGCCGGCCTCGGCACCGGCGCGCCCGCCGGAGACGGGGGCGTCCAGCATCAGCAGACCGGCCTCGGTCAAGCGTGTTTCCAGGCGGCGGGCGGCTTCCGGGGCGACGGTGACGGAGCAGATCGCGACGGCCCCGCGGGGCAGGCGGCCGGCGCAGCCGGCGGGGCCGAACAAGACGTCCTCCTCCTGCGCTGCGTTCACCACCAGGATCAGGACCGCGTCCAGCTCGGCGGGGAGCGCGTCCGGGCTGGCGACGGCGGCGGCGCCGACCGAGGTCAGGGCGTCCCGCGCCTGCGGACGCAGATCACAGCCGGTCACAAGATGGCCGGCCCGGTGCAGGTTCAGGGCTGCCCCCATGCCCATGGTGCCAAGGCCGATCACGCCGATTTTCATGCTGGGTCCTGTCTGTCAGCGGCCGTTGCGGAAGCGTTCGACCGCGGCGACCAAAGCGCGGCGAATCCCCGGCTCCAGCGCCGAGTGCCCGGCGTCGGGAATCACCGACAGGCGCGCGGCGGGCCAGGCGGCGGCCAGGTCGAAGGCGGTGACGGGGGGGCAAATCATGTCGTAGCGGCCCTGCACGATTTCCGCCGGGATATGGCCGATGCGCGACATCTGGGCCAGCAGGCCGCCCGGGGGCAGGAACAGGGCGTGGGCGAAGTAATGGGCCTCGATCCGCGCCAAACCCAGGGCGGTGCGGTCCTGGGCGAACGAACTGACCGTCTCGGGGCTCGGCAGCAACGTGCTGGCGGAGCCTTCATAGATCGACCAGGCGCGGGCCGCGGGCAGGTGGATGGCGGGGTCCGGGTCGGTCAGGCGGCGGAGATAGGCCGCCAGCAGGTCGCCGCGTTCCGCTTCCGGGATATGGCCGGCGAAAGCGGCATAGGCGTCGGGGAACACGGCGCGCATCCCGTGCAGGAACCAGTCCAGTTCCGGCGGGCGGCCGAGGAACACTCCGCGCAACACGCAGCCGGCGACACGATCCGGGTGGGTCTGGGCATAGGCCAGCGCCAGCGTGGACCCCCAGGAGCCGCCGAACAGCAGCCACGAATCCACGCCCAGGTGGCGGCGCAGGGTTTCGATATCGCCGACCAGGGCCGGGGTGGTGTTGTCCGCCAGGCTGCCGAGCGGGCGGGAACGGCCGGCGCCGCGTTGGTCGAAAATCACGATGCGCCAGAAGCCGGGGTCGAAAAACCGGCGATGGACCGCGCCCGCGCCGGCACCCGGCCCGCCATGCAGGAACAGGACCGGACGGCCGCGCGGGTGGCCCGCCTGCTCCCAGTACATGACGTGGCCGGCGGACAGCGGCAGGTAGCCGGTCTCGAACGGGCCGATCTCGGGGAACAGGTCGCCGCGGGGCATCGGGGCGATGGTATAGGGGGGGCGGGCGTTACGGAAGGGTTGAGGATGCAGCGGATATTGATTGGTGCCGGGGCGCTGATGGGCATGATGGCGGTGGCGATGGCGGCCCTGGCGGCGCACGCGCTGGGCGGGCTGGGGGCAACGCGGCTGGCCATGGTGGTGGATGCGATCCGGATGCAGGGGTGGCACGCGCTGGCCCTGCTGGGGACCGGCGTCTGGGTGGGGCAGCTTCAGCCCGGAAAAGGGCGAACCGTGGCGCAGGGAGCGGGGGCGGCGTTCCTGGTGGGAGGCGCGCTGTTCTGCCTGGGGGTGTACGGGTTCGCGCTGGAACGGTGGCCGGTCGTGGCGCTGGCGCCGGTGGGCGGAAGCCTGCTGATGCTGGGGTGGGCGGCGCTGTTCGTCTCAGCGCTGCTGGCGTGACGGGTGAAGGGACTTTTCGCTTTTAGGGGGTGGTCGCGGCGGCCGGACCCGCGGCCCCCCAAGGTCGGACACCAAGCGCAGCGGCCCGACGCTGCGCCGCGAGCAGCGCTAGCCCGCCGCCCAGCCGAGCCGGGTGAAGAACGCCGCGATCTCGGTCGCGGCCCGGTCCGGGGCCTCCACATGTGGGAAGTGCCCCGCGCCGGGGAACGGGGCCAGATCGAGCTGAGCGAAGGTTTCGCCCAGCCGATCGGTCCATGCATAGGGGAACAGCGGCCCCTCGATCCCCCAGCGCACGCAGGCGGGCACCGCGATCGGCGGCAGCACCGGCGCTTCCCCGCGCATCGTCGCCAGGCGCGCCGCGTTCTGGCTGATATACCAGTTGAAACCGCCCTGGAGATTGCCGGGGCGCATGAAATTATCCACGAACGCCGCCTCCAGACCGTCCCAGGCGGCCTGGTTGTGACCCGACCAGTGATGCAGGAAATGGCCGATATAACGCGCGCAGCTTTCGCGCGAGGCGCCGACCAGGGACGCCGCCCAGGGTAACTGGTGGAACGATTGATACCAGATCTCGCGCAGATGCGAAGGCTGCGCCCAGCGTGCGCCGATGCCCGGGTAAGGGCAGTCGAAGAAGAACAATCCCGCGATGCGATCCGGCGCGGCCCGCGCCAGCGCCTGCGCGACATAGGCGCCGACATCGTGGGCCACCACGCCGACCCGCGCGATTCCCAAGGCATCCATCACCGCCAGCATGTCGGCGGCGTGAATCTCGGCGCCAGCTTGGTCGGACGGACCGGCATCCGGCTTATCGGTCTCGCCGAAGCCGCGCAGGTCAGGGGCAATCAGATCGAAACGATCGGCCAAAAGCGGCATCACGCGCGACCACGTCAAGCGAAACTCGGGCCAACCGTGCAGCAGCAGAAGCGCGCGGCCGGTGCCGGCGCGGGACAGGCGGAAGCGCAGGCCGCGTGCGGCGATGTCGTGATCGATCATGGCGAGGGTCCAATCGGTGCAGGAACAAGACGCAAGGTAGCGCGGATGCGCGCGGCCACCGGGCCGATCGTGATCGTCCGGCCGTCGCGCCAGGGGCGCAGGAAATTGCGCGACAACGGGGACAGCAGATTGCCCGATTGTCCCGGCGCCATCATGAACCGACTGCGGTCCAGGTCCGCCAGATCATAGACCGCGCGGTACTCGGGTCCGTGCACGGAGGTGAAATGACCCAGTGCGGTGCCCCCGGCATCGATGGTCGTGGCGCTGCCGGGGGCGGGGATGGACAACGCGGCAAACCGGGCCAGCAGGGGGATATGGCTCAGGAACGGGTGCGCGAACACGGCCCGGTGCGCCGCGCCCCAGCGCCAGGCGCGTGGGTCGGCGCCGAACCGTGCCGCGAGCGCGACGGTGGCCCGCGCCAAAGCCCGGCGCAGCAGCGGCATGCAATCCCCGCCGCACCAATGCGCGCCCGCCGGCGTGAACACCGAGGGAAGGAACGTATCGGGCGGCGCCACGAACCCAGCGTCCCAGAGCGGGATATGGTTGCGGGCCATCAACGCTTCGTAAAATCGCTGGGTCCAGGCGTGGAAGATCAGCGGCTGGGGGGCAGCGACGGTCATCGCTCCGTTCCAGTGCCGCAATAGGCGCACCGCGGCCCCGGGCAGACCCCGCGGTCGTGGCAGCGCCAGAAGATACGGCAGCAGGGCGCGGGCGAACAGGCTGACCACGTCGGTTTGCATCCGCGTGAAATCCGCCACCGTGGCGCGCGGTGTGCGCGTCAGCAGCGCGCGGATGCGGCGCGCGCGCCAGGCGGCATACCAGGCCCGACCCAGGAACACCGGGAACCGGCGCGGCGCGACGCGGTTGTTGGCGTTGACCAGCACGCCGCCGGGTGGATCGACGATCCGCGGCAGCGCGGCGCCGCTCGCAAAGCCGGTCCAGTCATAGCGACCCGAGGCGCCGTCCACCGGCATCGCGCCATCGCCATGGGCGCGGATCGGCACGCGGCCGGTGACAAACAGGCCGATGTTGCGGCGGCCAGCGACCAGAAGGTTCTGCACCGGCGAGGTGATCTCGGGCGCCGCCTGCCCCGCCTGGGCGACGCTGCCGGCGCGATCCAGCGCGAACAAGCCGGCGGCGGCGGTGTCGTCATGCGCCAGGTTGGCCATCTCCACCGCCAGGATC
>DAHWDR010000025.1:0-13074 GCA_027330745.1 Acetobacteraceae bacterium
CCGGGGTTGAAACACGCGCTCTGGGCGATGACCTCGCTGGCCGAACGCGCCGCCGCGCCGGCCGATTTTCCGCTGTCCGCGGTGCACTATCTGCCGCCGATCCCCGATCCGGACAAGATCCTGTGCGTCGGCCTGAACTACATGACCCATATCAAGGAAGGCGGACGCGAACCGCCGCCGAAGCCGATCATCTTCGCCCGCTTCACCAATTCCCAGGTCGGGCACGGCGAGAACCTGATCCGCCCCAATGCGTCCGAGACCTATGATTTCGAGGGCGAGCTGGCGGTGGTGATCGGCACCCGATGCCGCCATGTCGCCAAGGCGAACGTGGCATCGGTGATCGCGGGATACGCCTGCTACAATGAAGGCTCGGTGCGCGAATTCCAGCGCCATTCGGCACAGTTCACGCCGGGAAAGAATTTCTACCACTCGGGCGCGTTCGGGCCGTGGCTGGTGACCGCCGAGGAAGCGGGGGATATCACCAAGTCGCATCTGATCACCCGGCTGAACGGGCAGGAAGTGCAGCACGCCACGGTCGATGACCTGTGCTTCGATATCCCCACCTTGATCGAGTACGTGTCCACCTTCACGCAGTTGGAAGCCGGCGACGTGATCGTGACCGGAACCACCGGCGGGGTCGGCGCATATCGCAAGCCGCCGCTGTGGATGAAGCCCGGGGATACTGTGGAGGTCGAAGTGAGCAATGTCGGCCTGTTGCGCAACAAAGTGGTAGCGGAAGGCTGATGCTGGACCGCGTCGGCGGGACTATTCCCTGGGGCACCGACCTCGCCGCCAGCGTCGCCGAGTTTGGCGCCGCCGAGGCGGTGCATGACGGCACGCGCGCGATTGGCCTGGCCGAACTGGCCGGGCGATCGGCGCGGCTCGCACTGATGCTGCGCGAACGCGGCGTGGCGCCGGGAACCTGCGTGGGCCTGTCCTTGCCCAACGGCATCGCGGCGGTGTGGGCCACCAACGCGCTGCGCCTGGCCGGCGTCGCCGAAGTCGGCCTGAACGCCGGCCTGACCGAAGCGGAGCGCCGCTACTGCCTGGACCTGTCCGGCACGAAACTGGTGATCACCGCGGCGGCGCAGGCGGGGGCCTTCCGCGACCTGGGCTGCGATGTGCTCGCGATCGAGGACGTGCCGGACACCGCCGGCGACCCCGCCGCGCTGCCGCCGGTGCCAGGCGCGGCGTGGGCAAAGATCGGGTTCACCTCAGGCACCACCGGGCAGCCGAAGGCGATCGTCACCACGCACGCCGCGCGGTGGCTCGCGAATGTGTTGCAGCGGGCACATCTGTCCCCCATGCCGGGGCCGGGCAACCGCGTCCTGCTGATGACGCCGTTCATCCATGGCGCAGGGTTGATCGCCCATGCGTTCCATGATCGCGGCGCCGGGATCGTGCTGTTGCGCGGGGTGGATCTGGACCATGTCCTGCCGCTGCTGCGCGCCGGCACGGTCGATCACCTGTTCGCCCCGCCCACGGTGATGGCGAAAATCGTCGGCGCCCTGGGCGACGAACGGATCGATGGACTCCGCTGCATCTTCTGCGGCACCGCACCGCTGCTGCCGGCGCTGTATGCGAAGGCGCGCGCGGTGTTCGGCCCGGTGGTGCGCGTCACCTACGGCAAGTCGGAGATCGTCAACCCGATCGCGGTTCTGCCGCCCGCTGCGCTCGATGCGTATTACGCCGCGCCGGACGGCGAGGGCGTCTGTGTCGGCTGGCCCGGCACCGGCGTGGAGATCGAAATCTGCGACGAAACCGGCGCTGTCCTGGCCGCCGACGCGGTCGGCGAGGTGCATCTGCGCGGCCGGCACATGTCCAGCGGGCATATCGACGCCTCGGGCTTCGTCCCGCTTCCCGATGACGGTTTCCACGCCACCGGCGATCTGGGCCGGATCGACGCGCGCGGACGGCTGCATCTGGTCGGGCGGCTGGCCGACGTGGTGAAATCGGGTGGCTACAAGATCCATCCCGACGAGATCGAGCGCGAACTGGCCGGCACCGCCGGCACGGCTGCGGTGGCGATCGTGTCCCTGCCGTCGGAATACTGGGGCGAGGTCATCGTCGCGGTCGCCGAAACGGCGGACCCCGCCTGGCCCGATCGCGCCCGGGCGGCATTGGCTGGGCTGGCGCGCTACAAGCACCCGCGCGCGTTCCTGCTGTTCCCCGAACTGCCGCGCAACCCGCAGGGCAAGATCATGCGCCGGCATATCCGCACGGCGATCCTGACCCGTCACCGGTTGATCGACGGCCCGCACCCGGTTTTGGAGCCGATCTGAATGCCTGAGACCATCCTGCTCGATACCTCTCGCCCGCAGTTGCTGGTGGTGACGATGAACCGCCCGGAAGTGGGCAATGCCCGCAACACCGCGATGGGGCGGGAATTGCTGGCGTTGTGGACCGGGCTGATCGCGGACCCGGGCGAGGTGCGCTGCGTGGTGTTGACCGGCGCCGGGGACCGCATCTTCTGCGCCGGCGCGGACCTGAAGGAGCGCAACGGGATGACCCAGGAAGCCTGGGTCCATCAGCATGAAATCTTCGAACGCGGGCGCGACGCGCTGCTGGAAGTGCCGGTGCCGGTGATTGCGGCGGTGAATGGACATGCCTATGCGGGCGGCCTGGAATCGGTGCTGGTGTGCGATTTCGCCTATGCCGTGCGCGGCGCGCGTTTCGCACTGACCGAGGTCACGCGCGGCATCATGCCCGGCGGCGGTGGAACCCAGACCCTGCCGCGCGTGGTCGGCGAACGCCGCGCGAAGGAGATCATCTTGACCGGCCGCCCGTTCTCGGCCGAGGACGCGCTGGCCTGGGGGGTGGTCAATCATCTCTCGGAACCGGGCGCCTTGATGACGGATGTGCTGGGGACCGCCGAGGCGATCTGCGCGAACGCACCGCTTTCCGTGCGCCAGGCGAAGAAATCGATCCGCCATGGGGCGCAGATGGACCTGAAGCGGGGCCTGGCGTTCGAGATCGAGGCATACCACCGGCTGATCGATACCGAGGACCGGCTGGAAGGCGTCGCGGCGTTCAACGAGAAGCGTACGCCGGTGTTCAAGGGGCGCTAGCGGCGGCTTGCCAGCCGCGCCGGCCGGTCCGATCCTGGCGCCGAGTTCAAGGAAACGCACCCATGCATGATCTGGTCATCCGTGCCGGAACCATCGTCGATGGCACCGGCCGTCCCGCTTTCACCGGTGATCTGGCGATCGACGGCGGGCGCATCAGCGCGGTCGGCGGCAAGGCCGGCCCGGCGCGGCGGGACATGGACGCCGACGGGCTGCTGGTCACGCCCGGTTTCGTCGATGTCCACACCCATTACGACGGCCAAGCCACCTGGGACCCGGTGCTGGCGCCCTCGTCCTGGCACGGCGCGACGACGATCCTGTTCGGCAATTGCGGCGTAGGGTTCGCGCCCTGCCGGCCGCGCGACCGCGCCGCGCTGATCGACCTTATGGAAGGCGTGGAGGACATCCCCAGCATCGTGCTGGCGGAAGGTCTGCAATGGGACTGGGAGAGTTTCCCTGAGTTCCTGGACGCGCTGGACCGCTTGCCGCGCACCATCGATGTGGCCGCGCAGTTGCCGCACCACCCGCTGCGGGTGTTCGCGATGGGCGAGCGGGCGATTCGCCGCGAACTGGCGACGGCCGAAGACATCGCACTGATGCACCACCTGGCCGAGGACGCGTTGCGCGCCGGGGCGTTCGGCTTCACCACTTCGCGCACCGAATCGCACCGCACCATGTCGGGGGAGCGCGTGCCGGGGCGCTACGCGGCCGAGGAAGAATTGCTGGGCATCGGCGCCGCGCTGGGCGCCACCCGCTCCGGTGCATTCGGGATGCTGAGCGATTTTGAGGACGAGGCCGCGGAGTTCGCCTGGATCACCCGCCAAGCGCGCGAGACAGGACGGCCGGTGTGGTTCCTGCTGACCGATCGTTCGTCCGATCCCGAGCGGTGGCGGCGGTTAATGGCGGGCGTGCATCGCGCCCGTGCCGCCGGCGCGGCGGTGACGGCGCAGGTAGCCGGACGGCCGGTCGGCGTGATCTTGGGGCTGGGGACGTCGCTGACGCCGTTCGCGGCGCGCCCGGGTTTCGCGGCCCTGTCGGCCCTGGCGCCGGCGCAACGGCTGGCGCGGCTGCGGGACGCCTCGGTGCGTGCCGCGATCCTGGCCGAACCGGTGTCCGAAGCGTTGCTATCGATCCAGCCGCCGCTGCAACGCCCGATCGCGTCGAACTGGGAACGGATGTACGTGCTGGGCGATCCGCCCGATTACGAACCGACCACGGAACGCTCGATCGCGGCGATGGCTGCCGCGGCTGGCGTGTCGGCGCAGGAATTCGCCTATGACTATCTGGTCGGCGGCGATGGCGGGCGGATGTTGTTCTACCCGGTCACCAACTATGTCCACGGCGATCATGACGTGATCCGCGCGATGTTGACCGATCCGGCGACGGTGCTGGGGTTGTCCGATGGCGGCGCGCATTGCGGGCTTATCTGCGATTCGTCCCTGTCCAGCTACATGCTGACGCATTGGGCGCGGGACCGCTCGCGCGGGCCGGGATTGCCGCTGGAACGCGTGGTGCAACGCCAGACCAGCGAAACGGCGGATTTCTTCGGCTTCGCCGATCGCGGCCGGCTGGCGCCCGGGTTGAAAGCGGACGTGAACATGATCGATTTCGCCGCGCTGCGGCTGCATCACCCGGAAATGATCTACGATCTGCCGGCGGGTGGCAGACGGCTGGTGCAGCGTGTGGACGGGTATGCGGCCACGCTGGTAGCGGGCGTGCCGATCTTCGAACGGGGGGTGGAAACGGGCGCGCGGCCCGGACGGCTGGTCCGGGCCGGGTGAGGCGCGCCGGGTTGCCCGGCGGCGGCGCGCGAAGCACCGCTTGGCATCAGACCCGCTGCCCGCCGTCGATATGTACTTCCGAGCCGTTGATGTATTGCGCGCGATCCGAGCACAGGAAGAACAACAGATCAGCGACTTCCTTCGGCTGCCCCAGCCGGCGCAGCGGGATCGAACGTTCGACGATCTCCTCGGTTCCAGCCGACAGGATCGCGGTCTCGATCTCCCCCGGAGAGACTGCGTTCACCCGCACCCCCGCGCGTCCGAAATCCGCCGCCAGTTCCCGCGTCAGCGCGGCCAAAGCGGCCTTGGACGTGGCATAGGCGGCGGAGGCGAACGGATGGACCCGGGATCCCACGATCGAGGTCATGTTCACCACGCTGCCGCGGCTGGCCATCAGCGGCTCACGCAATCCCTGCACCAGCGCCAGGGGTGCGAAGAAATTCACGTTGAACACGGTCAGCCAGTCGCGGTAGCCCATCTCCAGGGCGCGGATCTTGCCGCCCCCGGCATGTTTCGGAGAGATCGCGGCATTGTTGATCAGCGCGTCGATCCGTCCCGCCGACATGTCCAGCACGCGAGCCAGGGCCGCCGGCAATGCCTCGATATCGGCCAGGTCCAGCTGGATATGGTTGCGTTCACCGCCTTTCCACGGGCAGCGCGGATCGAATGCCTGGCGGGAGATGGTCAGCACGCGCCAACCCTCATCGCTGAAGCGCTTGACCGTGGCGTGGCCGATGCCGCGGCTGGCACCGGTCAGAAGCAGGACGGGTTCGGAAGCGGACATGGCGGGATTCCGGGACGCGGACCCGCAACCTGACCCCATGGCGAGGGGGATTCAACCCCGGATCGCGGCGATCTCGGCGGCGGTGAAGCCGGCCTCCGCCAGCACCTCGGTGGTGTGCTCGCCCTGGGTCGGCCAGAGCCGGCGCACGGATGGGGGCGAGTCGGAGAACGTGGCCGGGATCGCCGGGACCAGGACCGGGCCTTCGCGCGGGTGTTCGGCGCGGACGAAATAGCCGGTCTCTCGCAGATAGTCGTTATCCAGCAAGGCGGCGAGGTCCGCGACGGCGCCGCAGGGAATATCCAGCGGGCGCAGGAGCGCAAGCCATGCGGCGGTGGTCTTTGCCGTCAACCCGTCCGCCAGCGCGCCATACAGCGCATCCACATGTTCGGCGCGGGAGGCGAGCGTGGCGAAGCGCGGATCCGCCAGAAGCTCGGCCCGCCCCATGGCGCGGAACAGGCGGTCATATTGCGCGTCGCTGACGCAGATCACCGAGATATAGCCATCCTGCGTGGCGTACGGGCGGCGGTGCGGGCTGGTCAGGCGCGGGTAACCCAGGCCCAGTTCCGCCCGGTCCGTGGCAGCACCCCAGAGATGCTCGATCAGCAGGAACGACAGCATCGTTTCCAGCATCGGCACATGCACCGCCTGGCCTCGCCCGGTGCGCTCGCGCGCAAACAGCGCCATGCCGATCATGGAAGCAAGGTACTGCCCGGTCAGCTTGTCCACCACCACGGTGGGGAAGTAGCGCGGCGCACCGTCCGGTCCGGCGTTCAGCGCCGCCGCCCCGCTCATGCCCTGGATCAGATCGTCGAAGGCCGGGTATTCGGCCATGGAACTGTCCGGGCGGAACCCGGTGGCGGCGGCGTGGATCAGCCGCTCATGGCGCGGTCCCAGGGTCGCGTAGTCGAGCCCCAGCCGCGCCGCGGCACCGAGCCGCATGTTATGGACAAACACATCCGCGCCCGCGATCAGCCGGTCCAGCGCCGCCCGCGCCGCCGGGCGTTTCAGGTCCAGCACCACGCTGCGCTTGTTGCGGTTCAGCGTGGCGAAATAGGCCCCCATGCCGGGACCGCGCGAGGGGCCGATCTGGCGCGTGGCATCGCCGTCCGGGGTTTCGATCTTGATCACGTCGGCACCCATGTCACCCAGCGTCTGGGTGGCCAGCGGCCCCAGCACCACGCTGGTCAGGTCGATCACCCGCACCCCCGCCAGCGGCCCGCCGGTCTCGGTCATCGCGCTTCCTCCGTATCCGTCGCGCGGAGGGTGCGATGGCGGCGGGATCGTGGCAATCTGCCCGCGTGCCGGGAGGGGCGGATATGTGCGTGCGACGCTTGGCGGCGGCAGGCGGATGCGGGAAACCTGTGTGCCATGGCTGAATTCACGCCCGCGCCTCGCAGCGTCTCCACCCGCACCGTCGCGCTGATCGTGGCCAGTTCCATGCTGATGGAGCAGCTGGACGGCACCGTGCTGGCAACCGCGCTGCCCACCATGGCCCGCAGCTTCCATGTGCCGCCGCTGCATATGAACATCGCGCTTACCTGCTATCTGCTCACGCTTGCCATGTTCATCCCGGCCAGCGGCAAGATGGCGGACCGGTATGGCTCGCGCACGGTGTTCCGCGCCGCGATCGCGCTGTTCACGCTGGGCTCGATCCTGTGCGGCCTGTCGCAGAACCTGGCCGAACTGGTGGCGGCGCGGATGCTTCAGGGCGTGGGGGGCGCAATGATGTCGCCGGTCGGGCGGCTGGTGTTGCTGCGCACCGCTTCGAAATCCGAACTGGTATCGGCCATGGCCTGGCTGATGATCCCGGCCACGATCGGGCCGATCCTGGGGCCGCCGCTTGGCGGATTCATCGTCACATACGTGTCCTGGCGGTGGATCTTCTTCATCAACGTGCCGATCGGCATCGGCGGATTCCTGCTGGTCACGCTGTTCATAGCGGAAATGCGGGAGCCGAGCCGCACGCCCTTCGACGTGGTCGGCTTGGTGCTGTCGGGAACCGCGCTGGCCTGCCTGATGTTCGGGATCGAGATGGCCGCGCGCGGCGCAGGATCGCGTGTGGTGACCTTCGGACTGATGGCGGCGGGCATCGCGGTGGGGGTGCTGTACGGGCTTCACGCACGGCGGGTGGAACATCCAATCCTGGATTTCCGGCTGCTGCGGTTCACTACTTTTCGGTTCTCGGTGATGTCGGGGGCGTTCTCGCGCATTGGCGCGGGCGCGACGCCGTTCCTGTTGCCGATGATGATGCAGCTGGGATTCGGCTATTCGGCAGCGCGCAGCGGCCTGATCACGTTTGCCGGCTCATTGGGGTCGCTGGCGATGCGGGCGGTAGCGCCGGGGATCCTGCGCCGGGTGGGGTTCCGCCCGGTGATGGTGTGGATCGGGTTCCTGGCCACCGGGTTGCTGATGGCCTGCGCGGCATTCCGGCCGTCCTGGCCGGACGCGGGGATCTACGCGGTGCTAATCGCCGGCGGATTCTTCCAGTCGCTGATGTTCATGGCCTACAACACCATTGCCTATGCCGAGATACCGCGGGCCGAGATGTCGTCGGCCACTAGCTTCTATACCACCCAGCAACAGATGATGCTGTCGCTTGGGATCGCGTTCTCGGCCGCGGCACTGGCCGGGTCCATGGCAACGCGCGGACACGCGGTGCCGGAATTGTCGGATTTCTCGGTCGCCTTCATCGTGGTGGGCGGGCTGGCAATGTTGGCCCCGGTGGTGTCGCTGTGGCTGAACCCGGCCGCCGGGGCAGAGCTTAGCGGGCACCGCGCGCGGGCGGCGGAGCCGGTCAAGGCCGCCTCGTGATCGGTGCTGGACACGGGCCGCCCAGGCGGGGGTAATACGGCGCGAATCCCCGTTGATGGAGCCCTTCCATGCGCACCCAGGTCGCAATCATCGGCGCCGGCCCGGCCGGGCTGTTGCTCGGCCGCCTGCTGGAACGGGCCGGCATCGCCGCGGTCATCCTGGAGCGGCGGTCCCCGGACTACGTGCTGTCGCGCATCCGCGCCGGTGTATTGGAACACGGCGCGCGCGACCTGCTGAACCAGGCCGGGGTGGGCGCGCGGATGGAGGGCGAGGGCCTGGCGCATCACGGCGTGGCGATCGCGTTTCACGGCGCGCAGCACCGCATCGATTTTCACGACCTGATCGGCCGCGAGGTCATGGTGTACGGCCAGACCGAGATCACCCACGATCTGATGGATGCGCGCGCGGCCTCCGGCGGCAGCACGATCTATGACGCCGAGGATGTGACGCCGGCGGATTTCGACACGCCGCATCCGCACCTGACCTGGCGCAAGGACGGGCGGACCTACCGGTTGGACTGCGACTTCATCGCCGGCTGCGACGGGTTCCACGGCGTCTCGCGCGCCGCGGTGCCGGCGGCTTCGATGCGTTGCTTCGAGCGGGTGTACCCGTTCGGCTGGCTTGGCGTACTGGTCGATCGTCCGCCGGTGTCGGACGAACTGATCTACGCCGCGCATGACCGCGGCTTCGCACTGTGTTCGATGCGCAGCCGCACGCGCTCGCGCTATTACGTGCAGTGCGAGGCGGATGCGGACCCGGCTGCCTGGTCCGACGCCACGTTCTGGGACGAGTTGCGCCGACGGCTGCCGGCAGCGGCGGCGGAGGCGTTGCAGACCGGGCCGAGCATCGAGAAAAGCGTGGCGCCGCTGCGCAGCTTCGTTGCCGAGCCGATGCGCTTCGGCCGGTTGTTCCTGGCCGGCGACGCGGCGCATATCGTACCGCCGACCGGGGCAAAGGGGCTGAACCTGGCGATCGGCGACGTGGCCCGCCTGGCCGCCGCATTCGCGGAACATTACGCCGAGCGGAGCGATGCCGGGCTGGATGCCTATTCCGCGCAGGCGCTGGCGCGGGTGTGGCAAGCGGAACGCTTCTCGTGGTGGATGACCACCATGCTGCACCGGTTCCCCGATCTGCCGGGGTTCGAGCAACGGATGCAGGCGGCGGAGTTCGCTGCCCTGGTGGGATCGCGCGCGGCGCAGCAGGCGATGAGCGAGATCTATACCGGACTGCCGATGGCGTCTGTGGAGCCGGGCGGCGACGTCAGCAGACGATAGGCGTCCCCGGCCACGCCGGCGGCACGCAATTCCGCCGCGACCCGCTCGTCGCGCAGCCGTCGCGAGATCGTTGCCAGCGCCGCCAGATGCCCTCCGCCCGGTTCACTCGGCGTCAGCAGCAGGAACACGAGATCGACCGGGGCCGCATCGATCGCCTCGAACGCCACCGGGGCCGCCAGGCGGGCGAACAGACCCACGGCGCGCGACAGGCCGGCCAACCGCGCATGTGGCAGGGCGAAGCCGCGCCCCAGTCCGGTGGAACCAAGCTGCTCGCGCGCCGCCAGCGCCGTGACGATCGCCGATGCGGCCAGGTCAGCGGCCGGCGCGATCCGGCGCGCCAGCGCGTCCAGCAGCGCCGCCTTGTTGGTGGCCGCCAGGCCGAGCACCACGTGCTCGGGCGACAGGAACATGCCGATATCCATAGCGAGCCGGTCTTCTCCTTCAGAGTGTCCGCCGCTGCCCGGCATCCGCGCCCGCGCCCGCCGGCGGATCGAGCAGGCGCAGACGGTAGCCCACGCCCGTCTCGGTGACGATCAGCGCCGGCCGGTCCGGTTCGGCCTCGATCTTCTGACGCAGGGTGCGAATGTAGATGCGAAGATTTTGCACATCCGCCGCCCCGCCCCACAGGCCGCGCAGCAGCATGCGGTGCGTCAGCACCTTGCCGGCATGGGCGGCCAGCAGGCGCAGCAGGTCGTATTCCTTCGGCGTCAGCTTCACGTCCGCGCCGCGCAGGGTCACAATGCGGCGTACCAGGTCGATGGTCAGGTCGCCGGAGCGAAACACGGCCTCCTCGCCCTGACGTTGCAGCCGGTGCCGCTCGGCGGCGCGGATCCGTGCGTGCAGCTCATCGATGCCGAACGGCTTGGTGACGTAATCATCCGCCCCGGCGTCCAGCGCTGCCACTTTCGCCGCCTCGGCATCGCGCGCGGACAGAACGATGATCGGCAGCATGTTGCCCGCCTGGCGCAGCCGCTGGATCACCGCGATCCCGTCCAGGTCGGGCAGCCCGAGATCGAGCACCACCAGATCTGCTTCGCCCCGGCCGATCGCGTCCAGCGCGGATTGGGCCGTTTCCGCCTCGATCGGCAGATGGCCGGCCGCGCGCAGGCCGGCGCGCAGGAAGCGGCGGATCGCGGGCTCGTCGTCAACCACCAATATGCGTAGCCCGCTGCTCATCATGCCGGCTCCGGCAGATCGATGGCGAACACCGCCCCGGCGCGGTCGGTGCGGTTCGCCGCGGTGATTGTCCCGCCCATCGCTTCCACGAACCCGCGGCAGATCGCAAGACCCAGGCCGATGCCCGGGGGGCGGCGGTCGGTGGCCGGCGCACGATAGAATTTGTCGAAAATCCGGCCCAGGTCCGCCGCCGGAACCCCTGGTCCCTCGTCCAGCACTTCCACCCGAACCCGGCGGTCGTGGCGGCGCGCACGCAGCAGGATCGCAGTCCCGGCGGGCGCGTATTTCGCGGCGTTGTCCAGCAGGTTGAACAGCACCTGCTCGAACAACACCATATCGATCGCGAGCATCGGCAGATCTTCCGGCAGATCGAGCCGCACGCGATGCCCCGCCAGGATCTTCTCCGCCCGCCGCAGCGCCGCGCCGACCGCATCCGATAGATCGGCCAGCCCCTCCTCCGGCGTCACCCGCCCGGCTTCCAGCCGGGTCATGTCGAGCAGATTGCCGATGAACCGATTGAGCCGCTCGGCCTCCTCCTGGATAGTCCGGGTCAGCGCGGCCCGCGCCGGCTTGTCCAGCGCCGCGTCATGCGCGGCGAGGCTGCTGGCCGAGCCGAGGATCGAGGCGAGCGGCGTGCGCAGATCATGCGAGATGGAGGTGAGCAGTGCCGCGCGCAGCCGATCCGCCTCGGCCGCCAGGCGGGCGCGGTCCAGGTCCTCCACCAGCCGGACCCGTTCGATCGCCAGCGCCGCCTGATCGGTCAACGCGATCAGCAGGCGATGTTGCTCGGGCGACAGCGGCCCCGGCGCGTCGCGATCGATGCCGACCACGCCCACCGGGCCGCGCCCCGTGCGCATCGGCAGGAACAGCCATTTGCCGCCGGGTAGCGTTTCCGATCCGCGGCCGGCCGGGCTGGTGTGTTGCCAAGTCCAGGTCGCGGCGGCGAGATCGGCCTCGGCCAGCAGATCTTCGGGCGGGTAACCGGCGCGTACGGACAGCGCGCCGGCTTCCGGCAGCAGCAGCACCACGCGCAGCTTCAGCATCAGCGCGACCTGATGCGCGATCGCCCAGAGCAGGTCGTCCATCTCTACCGCCAGGCCAAGCTTGCGGCTGAACTGGTAGAGATCCTCGGTGGTCTTCGCCCGTTCCCGCGCCGCGATCGCCTGCGCGCGCAACCGCGCTGCCAGGTTGCTGGCGAGCAGCGCCACCATGGTGAAGAAGAACAGCGCGACCACGTTCGCGGGATCGGCGATCGTGAAAGTATAGAGCGGGGGCAGGAAGAAGAAGTTGTAGGCCAACGCGCTGAGCAGGCAGGCCAGCAGCGACGGCCATAATCCGTAGCCGATGGCGCAGACCAGCACCGCGGTCAGGAACACGAGCGCCACGTCGGAACCAGCAAGCAGCTGGCGCATCCCAAGCGCGACCAGTACCCCGGCGAACACGATCCCCGTGCTGCCCAGAAACGGTGCCGGCGCGAGCCCGCGATCGGTGGGAATCGATCGGGCGGCCTGGGGCGACATCTCCACCGGGGTCGGCAGCAGATGGATCGCAAGATCGCCGGCGCGACGAATCAGCCGCCGCTCCACCGCGCCGCGCAGCCGGCCGTGCCAGCCGGTGCGGCGGGCACGGGCGATGATCACATGGAAGAAATTATGCTGGCGCGCGTAGTCCAGAACCGTGTCCACCACGTCCTGGCCCGGGATCGTGACGGCGGTGGCGCCAAGACGCTCGGCCAGCCGCAATGCCTCGGCCACCCGATCCTGGGCCGCGTCGTCGCGGCGGCCAACCGGCGCCGTCTCGACATGGATCACCGCCCAGGGCGCGCGCAGGTGATCGGCCAGACGCTTGGCATGACGCACCAGCGCGTCCGCGCCCGGGCCATCGTCCACGCAAGCAAGCACCCGTTCCCCGGCCGGCCAGGGGCCGCTTATCGCATTTGCCCGCATATAACTCAGCATCTGCGCATCGACCCGCTGCGCGGTGCGGCGCAGCGCCAGTTCGCGCAGCGCGGTCAGATTGCCGGCCGAGAAATAGTGCCGGACCGCGCGCGCTGCCTGTTCCGGCACGTACACCTTGCCTTCGTGCAGGCGCTGGATCAGGTCCTCCGGCGTCAGGTCGATCATTTCGACCTCATCGGCACGGTCGATGACGGAATCCGGCACTCGTTCGCGCACCCGGATGCG
>DAHWDR010000044.1:0-3546 GCA_027330745.1 Acetobacteraceae bacterium
GCCGGCATACTGGCCCGACCCGCCGACCGCGCCGCTGCATCCCGACGAACTGCGCCCCGCGCCGCGCGGGTTCGCGCGGTGTCTGCGGGTGAACCAGATGGCGTACGAGATGCTGGAGGCGCGGCTGCGCGCCGAACGCGCCGAGCGCGCGGCGCTACAAGCGCCCGAACCCGCCCCCGAACCCGCCACCGGCGACCCCGCCGAAAATTCCGCCTGACCGGGCGGGAGGAAACGCGCGCCCATAACATTGCGATATAACAACAATATCTGCTCCCTGGCCGAAACCGCGCAGGGTGGTGGTCTCAACCGTGGCGGGCAGGGGCCCGCCCGGCCGATCGCCGCGATCCCGCGGCCGCGCCCGACCAATCGCCGATCCGTGGCAGCGCGGACCAGGTGGCTGGCGATGTCGCGGACCACGGCCATGTTCCGGGCACCGAACCCCTTCTCGCAGCCGGGACAAACGCACCCGGCGCCCTTGCCCGGCGCCGCCCGATCCCCGATACCGGGCCGAACGTCACGGAAGGACGATGCGCGATGGACATGAACGGGCAGGCGGCGATCGTCACCGGCGGCGGCTCGGGCCTGGGGGCCGCGACCGCGACGGCGCTGGCCGGGATCGGCGCCCGCGTCGCCGTGTTCGATCGCAATCCCGAAGCCGCCGCCGCCGTCGCCGCGCGTATCGGCGGGCACGCGATGACTGTCGATGTCACCGATGCCGCGGCGGCCGAGGCGGCGATGGCCGCAGCCGAAGCCGCAATCGGTCCGGCGCGGCTGCTGGTGAATTGCGCCGGCATCGGCAATGCCGGGCGCATCGTCGGGCGCGACGGACCGCTGCCGCTGGAGGCGTTCGCGCGGGTGATCTCGGTCAACCTGATCGGCACGTTCAACATGCTGCGCCTGGCGGCCGCACGGATGAGCACGGCGGCACCGGGACCGGACGGGGAACGTGGCCTGATCGTCAACACCGCCTCGGTCGCCGCGTACGAAGGCCAGGTAGGCCAGGCCGCCTATGCCGCGTCCAAGGCGGGCGTGGTCGGTCTGACCTTGCCGGCGGCGCGCGAACTGGCGCGCGTCGGCGTGCGGGTGATGACGATCGCGCCGGGTTTGATCGAAACGCCGATGTTCAACGGCCTGCCCGACGAGATCCGCCAGGGCCTGGCGGCCTCGGTGCCGTTCCCGCAGCGGCTTGGCCAGGCAACGGAATATGCCGCGCTGGTGCTGCATATCTGCGCCAACCGGTTCCTGAACGGGGAAACGATCCGGCTGGACGGAGCGCTGCGCATGGCGCCGCGATAGCGGCTATCGTCCGCCCTCGGCGCTGAATTCGCCCGGCGTGAGCTGGAATCCCACCCAGATCGTGTAGGCCGCCGCGCCGCCATGCGTGGTCACCGGCAGCCGCACATCCAGCGGCGCCGTGGTCACCTCCACCCGGTCCTGCCCCGCGGGGAAGGTCACCGGCGTCTGATAGATCTGCTTGGTCAGGACATGCGCGCCTTGCGTCACCGAGACGAAATACGGGACCTCCACCGGCCCGGCCGGCGCCGCGGCCCCGCGCGTAATCTGCATCCGCAGCCGCATCCGCGCCAGCACCACGCGGTCATCCTCGACGCGGCGACATTTGCCGGCGACGCTCAGCATCGTCGCGTCGAACATCAGCCCCCCGGCATCGTGGGTTCCGGGGCGATAGCGGCGCAGATGCGCCGCCTCGGGCAGCGGGCGGGCCAGCGGGCAGGCGGGCGGGAACGCATCCCGCCCCGGCCCGCAGCCCGACAAGGACGCCAGCGCCAGCAACGGGGCAAGCAGGCGAAGCGGTCGGCGGAGGGCGGCAGGCATCATCGCGCGGGTTCCAGAAACTGCGTCGGTGCCCATAAAGCCTCCGCCGCCGCCGCGCGCAATGGCCGCGCTACGCAACCCGGATGCCGGCCACCCAGACCGCGCGCACGATCGGCAGCCCGTCATGGACCCGCACCCGCACCAGATCGGCCCGCTTCCCCGGCGCGATCCGTCCGCGATCGCCGAGGCCGACAAGACGCGCCGGATGGGCGGCGACTCGTGCCACCGCCTTGGGCAGCGGGCCGGCGGCGGGGTGGAATGCGGCTTCGATCAGGCTTGCGGGTACGTAATCGGACGCCAGTGCGTCCACCGCCTCGGCCGCCAGCAGGGCGGCGACGGAGACGTTGCCGGAATGCGATCCGCCGCGCACCAGGTTGGGGGCGCCGGCGATCACGCGCATCCCCGCCAACCGCGCCGCCCGCGCGGCCTGCAGGGTCACGGGGAATTCGCTGACGGTGATGCCGTCGGCGGCGTTCGCGGCCACCTCGGCCTCGGTGCGGTCGTCGTGGCTGGCAACCGCGATTCCGCGTCCGGCCAGGCGGGCCAGCAGCGCGCGCCGGTTCGGCCCGACCAGGCGCGCGCGCTGCGCCTGCAACGCAACGATATGGCGCTCGACCTGGTCGGCTTCCATCCCGCCGTCGCGGCGCAAACGCCGGTAATGGTCCAGATCGGCGTATTGGCCCACGCCCGGGGTGTGATCCATCAGGCTGACCATGCGGGCGCGCGGATGATCCGCAACCGGATCGAACAGCCCCAGCATGTCGGGGGCCGGAACCTCGCAGCGCAGATGCAGATAATGCTCCGCGCGCAACATGCCCGCACCGCCCAGTGCGTCCAGATCCGCCACCCCTTCGCGGAATGTCCGCACCCGGTCCTTGTCGAACCCAAGATCGCCCAGACAGAGCGCATCGAACACGGTGGTGACGCCGGCGGCGGCGCAATGCGCGTCATGCGCCACCATCGCCGAGCGCGACGGCCAGCGCGCGTTGCTGCGCGGCTGCACCTGACGTTCCAGATTGTCGGTGTGCAGATCGACGATGCCGGGAATCAGATAGTCGCCATCGCAACTGAGCGCGGCGGGGTGGGCAATGGCGCCGGGATCGATCGCATCGATGCGGCCATCGCGGATGGCAACGCTGCCGCGCAGCACCGTATCGTCCAGAACCAGCAGGGCATCGGTCAGGATCGTCTCGGGGGTCATGCCGCTTCCTGCATGGGTTCGATCGGGAACAGCCGGTCCGCCACGGCGTCGCGGGCGGCCAGATCGTGCATGATGACGACGATCGCGGTTCCCGCGGCGCGAGCCTCGCGGATCAGCCCCAGCACCACGTCGCGGTTGGCCGGGTCGAGCGATGCGGTCGGTTCGTCGAGCAGCAGGATCGGATGGTGGGCGAGGAAACCACGGGCCAGATTCACGCGCTGTTGCTCGCCGCCCGAGAACGTCGCCGGTGGCACGCCGTGCAGCCGCGGCGGAATCCCAAGCCGTTCCAGCAGCGCGGCGGCCTCGATGGCGGCGGTTGCGGGGGTCACGCCGCGCGCCGTCGCGGCCTCGGCCACCACGTCGCGCGCCGGGACCCGCGGCACGGCGCGGAGGAACTGCGCGACATAGCCGATCGTCTCGGCGCGAATCTGCAACAGCGTGCGCGGGTCGGCGGTGACCACATCGACCAGCGCGCCGTGGTGACGGATCAGGATGCGCCCGCCTTCGGCGCG
>DAHWDR010000076.1:0-1811 GCA_027330745.1 Acetobacteraceae bacterium
GACAGCCCGTCACCCAGCCGGTCGGTCAGGCAGGCGCCGATCAGAACACCGTCCGGGTCGCGGAACTCCACCACCCCGGTCTCGATCGGCGTGTCCTCCACCATGGCGCGGTAGTCGTAAAAGCTCATCGTCGCCATGTCGCCCTCGCCATGGCGGGCGTTCTGGTAGCGCTGGAACAGGTGGAATTGTTCCGCCGTCGCGCGGGCGGGCATTTCGAACACGTCCAGACCCGCATTGGCATGGGCGACGCGCCGCATGGTGCGGTCGGCACGGAAGCGGGCGACGGGGATGCGGATCGGCACGCAGGCCTGGCAGCCGGGGCAGACCGGGGCATAGGCGATGTTGTGGCTGCGGCGGAAGCCGGCGCGCGACAGGCGATCGTGCAGACCCTCGGCGCCGGGGCCGGTGATCTCGGTCACGACCTTCCGCTCCGTCCGGCCCGAGACATAGGGGCACGGCAACGGGGCGGTGGTGTAGAAGAACTGCGGGCGGCGCGGCGGCTTGTAGGTCATGGGGGCGTCCTGTCCCCATGGTTGTCGCGCGGGACGCCGGGGTCAATACGCCGGATGGGGGAAAACTTGCGCGGCCCCCCTCGCCCCTCTATCGCGCGACCGGCGGCACGGAGGTCACGATGCGGGTTCTGGTGGTGGGATCGGGCGGGCGCGAGCACGCGCTGTGCTGGGCATTGGCCGCCAGTCCGCTGCTGGACGCGCTGTTCTGCGCCCCGGGCAACCCGGGCATCGCCGCGCTGGCGACCTGCGTTCCCATCGATGCGCTCGACATCCCCGCCCTGGTCGCCTGCGCCCGCGCCGAGCGCATCGATCTGGTGGTGCCCGGTCCCGAGGCGCCGCTTGCCGCGGGCCTGGCCGACGCGATGGCAGCCGCCGGCATCGCCTGCTGCGGCCCGTCCGCCGCCGCCGCGCGGCTGGAATCCAGCAAGGGTTTCACCAAGGAAATCTGTGCCGCCGCCGCCATCCCCACCGCCGCCTGGGACATCTGCGACAGCGCGGACGCCGCCCGCGCCGCAATCCGTCGCCGCGGCGCGCCGGTGGTGGTCAAGGCCGATGGCCTGGCCGCCGGCAAGGGTGTGGTCGTGGCCGCGACCGAGGCCGAAGCGCTGGCCGCGGTCGATACCCTGGCCGCGCTGGGCGATGCCTTCGTGATCGAGGAATGCCTGGTCGGCGCCGAGCTTTCGTTCTTCGCCCTGTGCGACGGCGTGCACGCGATCCCGCTGGGCGGGGCGCAGGACCACAAGCGCGTGGGCGATGGCGACCGCGGCCCCAACACCGGCGGCATGGGCGCATTCAGCCCGGTCCCGGCGCTGACGCCGGCGCTGCAGGACGACATCATGGCCCGCATCGTCCGCCCCACCCTGGCGGCGATGACGGCGCGCGGAACGCCCTTCCGCGGCATCCTGTTCGCCGGGCTGATGCTCACGGCGGACGGACCGAAGCTGATCGAATACAATGTCCGCTTCGGCGACCCCGAATGCCAGGCGCTGCTGTTGCGACTGCGCTCCGACCTGCTGCCCGCTTTGGTCGCGGCCTGCGAGGGCGAGCTGGATCATTTCGACCTGCGTTCGTACGACCACGCCGCGGTCGCGGTCGTGCTGGCCGCCCGCGGCTACCCGGACGCACCCCAACGCGGCACCCCGATCCGCGGCCTGGACACAGCCGCCGCGCTGCCCGGCGTGCAGTTGTTCCACGCCGGCACCGCGCGCGATCCGTCCGGTGCGCTGGTCGCCGCCGGCGGGCGCGTGCTCACGGTCTGCGCGCTCGGCGCCACGGTGACGGAGGCGCGGACGCGGGCCT
>DAHWDR010000083.1:0-16573 GCA_027330745.1 Acetobacteraceae bacterium
CTGCCGCTGCTGTCTCCGCGCCCCGATTTCTGGATCGTCGGCGCCAATCCGGGGGCGGAGGTCGGGCGTCTTGGTCAGCTTCCCGGCGTTCACGTGACCGGGCGGGTCGCCGATGTGCGGCCTTATCTTGCGCACGCGGATGTCTCGGTCAGCCCGCTGCGGATCGCGCGGGGAATCCAGAACAAGGTGCTGGAGGCGATGGCGATGGGGCGCCCGGTGATCGCCTCGCCCGGCGCGTTCCAGGGGATCCGCGCGATCGCGGGCCAGGACGTTCTTGTGGCTGATGGCGCGGAGGCGACGGCGCGCGCGGTGGCCGCGGTGCTGGCCGGCGCCCATCCGGGGCTCGGCGCGGCCGGGCGGGACGCGGTTGAGCGCGGCTACGCCTGGTCCACGACGCTGGCCCGGCTGGATGCGGCGTTGGCGCGGCTGTAGCGCGCTACCAGGTTGTTCGTCCGCCCGACAGATCGAACACCGCCCCGGTCGAGAACGAGCACCCCGGCCCGCACAGGAACGCGACCGTCTCGGCCACTTCCGCGGGTTCCAGGAACCGCCCCAGCGGGATGCGCGCCAGCAGATCCGCGCGCCGCTCGGCCGAAATCTCCCGTTCCATCGCCGTCCGCACCACCGTGGGCGTGACCGCGTTGACCAGGATGCCCTCGGCCGCCAGCTCCTTCGCCAGCACCTTCACAAGCGCGATCATCCCTGCCTTTGCCGCGGCATACGGTCCGGACAGCGCGGTTCCTTCCTTCGCCTGCACCGAGGAGATCATCACGATCCGGCCGCCGCGGCCCAGAAGATGCGGCACGACCGCCCGGCAGGTGAGGAATGCCGAGACCAGGTTGGTCTCGATCACGCGCCGGATTTCCGGGACCGGCGCCTCCCACACCGGCGCCACCGGTCCCAGGATGCCGGCGCCCACGACCAGCGCGCCGATGCGCCCGAAGCGGGCCATCGTCGTTGCCGCTGCCGCCGCCAGCGCGTCCGCGTCGGTCACGTCCACCGCCAGCGCCAGTTGCGCCGCCGGGGCATGATCGGACAGGTCCCATGACACCGGCGCGAATCCGTCCGCGCCCAGCCGCGCCAGCACCGCCTGGCCGATGCCGCCCGCGCCGCCCGTCACCACCGCCGCGCCTCGGTTCATCCTTTCACGCCTCCGGCCATCAATCCGCTTACGAACCATCGCTGCACCAGCGCATAGACCGCCATCGGCACCACCGCGATCAGGGTCAGGATCGCGAACAGCTTGCCCGGGTCGGTCATGTACGGCCCCTGGTAATACAGCGGCGCCAGCGGCAGGGTCTTGGTTGCGTTATGGGTCATGATGACCAGCGCCAGGAAGAACTCGTTCCACGAGAACAGGAATTCCCAGATCGCCACCACGATCAGCGCCGGGCGGATCAGCGGCACGACGATGCGCCACAGCACCGTCAGGCTGGAGGCGCCGTCCAGGGTCGCGGCTTCCTCCAGCTCGTCCGGCACCGCCGTCATCGCTTCCTTGATGATGACGGTGGCGAAGGGAATCCCCAGCGCCGCGTTCGGCCCGATCAGCCCGATCCAGCTGTTGGTCAGCGACAGCGTCCGCAGCAGCACGGTGATCGGGATCAGCAGCGACGCCAGCGGCAGCAGCAGCGCCGACAGCACCAGCAGCAGGATCGCCCGGCTGAAGCGGATTTTCAGCCGGGCGATGGCGAAGGATAGGGTGGTGGCGCAAAACAAGGTCACCGCCACGCTGCCCGCGGCCACCCCCACGCTGTTGAAGAAGAACCGCGCCAGATGGCCCGAGTGCAACACGACCACGTAATTGGCGATGGTCGGATGTGCCGCGATCAGCACCGGCGCGAAGCTGTCATTGGCAGTTCTGAACGAGATATCGACCATGTAGATCGTCGGTATCAGGCTGACCGCCGTGGCTGCGATCAGGATCGCCAGCGCGACCCGCTGCACCCCACGTTCAGCCACGGCGGGCTTCCTTGGCGGATAGCGAGAACCCGCCGCCCGCCAGCCGGTATTCGATCGCCACCAGCGCCAGCGCCAGCAGGAACAGCACCACCGCGATCGCCGAGGCGTAATGCATCTGCCCCTCCACGAACCCGGTCTGGAAGATGTAGGTCGCCAGGGTCTGCGAGGAATCCGCCGGCCCGCCTTCGGTCATCAGGTAGATCAGCGGGAATTGCTGCAACGCCTGGATGGTGCCCAGCACCACCAACGAGATCGTGGTGCCGCCGCAAAGCGGCCAGAGGATGTGGCGCACCCGGCGCCAGCCCCGCGCCCCGTCGATCGCCGCCGCGTCCAGCAGCTCGCGATCGATCGCAGCCAGGCCGACGCAATACATCAGCACGAAGAACCCGGACCATTGCCAGACATTCACCGCGATGATCGCCAGGCTGGCGGTGGCCGGCGCGCCGAGCAGCGACGGGAACATATCCGCCAGCCCCACCGCGCGGAACGCCCCGTACAGCAGCCCGTAATCCGAGGCATAGAACGTGTTGAACACCAGCGCGATCACCGACGGCGTGATGACCATCGGCAGGAACAACAGGGTACGGAACACCGCCCGCCCGCGCGGCAAATAGAGCTCGATCAGCAGTGCCAGCGCGAAGCCGATCGCGATTTCGCATACCAGCGAGGCCACCACCCAGAGCAGCGAGTTCTCGATCGCGGTCGCGAACACCGGGTCCGCGAGCGCGGCGGCGTAGTTGGCGAATCCCACCCGTCCATGTGGCTCGACGACGCTGGAAAACAGGTTCGCCGCGATCGGCTCGGCGATGAACATCCCGAACAGGGCGGCGGCGGGAAGCACATAGAGCGCCGCCTCCAGCCGTCCCGCGCCCAACACCGCGCCGCGCCGCGGCCGCGCGGTGCGGCGGGGCGGGGCCCCCGCCTGCACCGCGGCCGACATGCTACTTCGCCTGCGCCTGGGCGACTGCCTGGACCGCCGCCATCGCCGCCGCCGGGGTCTTGGTTCCCGCGCCGATTGCTTGCAGGTTGGAGATCAGCGCCTGGTAGATCACCGGATTGCCGATCTGGTGCGGATGCGCCGTCGCCAGTTCCTTGATGTAGCTGTCATAGAGTTTCTGCACCGCCGGCGGCATCGTCCCCTGCGGGCGCATGCCGTCGAAGGCGGGCAGATCGTTCAGCTGATCGAGCGCCACCTGTTCCCCGGCGCCGCTGATCAGTTCCTTGAACACGATCGCCGTGGCGTGTTCCTCGGCCGGCGATTTTGCTGCGGTCTTGGTCATCCCCCAACCCACGTCCACGCCGCCGATCGGCGGGCTGGCCGCCCCCCCGGCCCGCAGCGCCGGGAAGAAGAACTTTTCATAGCCCGACATGGTCTGCAGCGCCGGGTCGGCGGACAGATGCGAATTCTGCAACCACCAGGAGCCGAGCGACATCATGCCCACCCGTCCGGCGGCGAACAGATTGGCCCCGGTCGGATATTGCAGCGCGCTCAGGGCTCCGTCCTGCACCACGTGCCTGGTGAACAACTCGCCCCAGACCTTGGCGGCGGCGATCATGCCGGGTTTGGTCCAGACCGGGTGCCCGGTTTCCGCCGCGAGCAGGTCGGGCAGGTCGGTCTGCGCGGCGATCTGCATATAGACCCAGTTGTCGAACAAGCCCGTGGCACCGCCCTGATACAGGCCGATCAACCCCGCCTTGCGCAGCTTGGCCGCGTCGGCGACGAGCTGCGCGAAGGTTGCGGGCGGCGCCTTGAGACCGGCCTTCGCGAACGCGGCCCGGTTCATCCACAGATTAAGCACCTCGGCTTCCATCGGCAGCATGTAGAAATGGCTGTCACCGGCCGGATTCCCAAGCCGCGCCTGGGTCAGCAGCGCCGGGGCGAAGTGCTTCTGCCAATCCGCCCCCCAGGCCGTCGCGGCAACCTGGTCCAGCGGCAACAGATGCGGGCGTGTCTGTTGGGTGTAATTGCCCGGCGTCAGACCGACGATGTCGGGCAGCGTGCCGGACGCGGAGGCTGCCTTCAGCGCCGTGAAATACGCCGTGTGCGGCTGGATCGTGGCGCGGATCCTGATCCCGGGATGCTGCTTCTCGATCGCCGCGACCATCGCCTTCATGGTCGGTGTCACCGGGCTCCAGGACCACAGGGTCACGGTGACCGGGGCGGCGGCCAGCGCGCTGCCGGCGAAGCCGGCCGCGGCCACCAGGCCGAGCGCGGCGCGGCGCAGGGCGCGCCAGGATGTATGCGGCATGGACGATCCTCCTTCCCGAACGGCTGCGCCTGGGCTTGACGCCCCGCGGCCTAATGGAACACTGTTCCGGTATCATGCGGCATGTCAAGGGCCTGCTGGCCCGCTCCGTCGATGTGGTCGAACTGCTCGCCGGCAGCCCCGCGCCGCTGCGATTGAGCGAGATTGCGGCGACGCTGGACCTGCCGAAAAGCGCCACGCACCGGCTGTTGCAGGAACTCGCCGCGCTCGGCTGGGTCGAGCAGGAAGTGGCCGAGGGTCGCTATCGCCTGACGCTCCGGTTTGCGCTGCTGGGCAGCCGCGGCCTGCGCGCGACTGGCCTGCCCGAATTGGCCCGTCCGCTGTTGCAGGCGCTGGCCGACGGTACTCGGGAACTGGCGCGGCTCACGCTTGCGATCGGCGACGGGCTGATCTGGCTTGCCTCGGCCCAGGGCGCGCCGGCGGGTCTGATGTATCAACCCAGCATGGACGGCCCGTTGGTGCTGCACGCCACCGCCAACGGCAAGGCGTTTCTCGCCGCGCTGCCGCCCGATCGGGCCGAGGCACTGGCGCGCGCCGGCGGCCTTGGGACGCGGCGCCCGACCGCGCACAGCCTGACCGGCTGGCCCGCGCTCGCTGACGCTCTGGCCGCCGTGCGTGCGCGCGGGTACGCCCTGGCCGAGGAGGAGGCGGAGCCGGGCGTCACTGCCGTCGCGGTCGCGATTCTGGGGGCGGATTCGGTTCCGGTCGGTACCGTCTCGGTGGCCGGCCCCAGCCTGCGCCTGCCAAAGGAGCGGTATCCCGCGCTGGCCGCGGCGCTGGCCGAGACCGCGCTGGCGCTGGCCGGCGGCTGGCCGGCCGGGCTGGTTTCACAAAACCGTCAAACCACGCGCCATCCGGTGCCCATATAAGCCGCCGCGTCGCATCCGCTCCGGCTCCCGGAGCGGTACCAGTTCCGCGGGAGAGAGAACCCTGATGTCATTCACCACCGCCACCGGCCGGCGCGCCCTGCTTGTCGGCGCCGCCGCGCTCGCCTTGTCCGCCGGCACCGCCATCGGCCATGCAAGCGCCGCCGGGGTCAACCTGCTCGAAACCGGCTCCAGCCTGCTGTATCCGCTGTTCAACCTCTGGGTCCCGCCCTACACCAAGGCGAACCCGAGCGTGAAGATCACCACCCAGAGCACCGGCTCGGGCACGGGCATTTCCGAAGCCATTTCGGGCGTGGCGCAGATCGGCGCCTCCGACGCCTATCTGTCGGACGCGCTGATGAAGATGCATGCCGGGATGCTGAACATCCCGCTGGCGATCTCCTCGCAGATGGTCAACTACAATCTGCCGGGGCTGAACGGGACGCATCTGAAGCTCAGCGGCCCGGTGCTGGCCGGGATCTATTCCGGCAAGATCACCAAGTGGAACGACCAGGCGATCGCGGCGCTGAACCCCGGCGTGAAGCTGCCGGATCACGCCATCATCACCGTCCACCGCACCGATGGCAGCGGCGATACCTTCATCTTCAGCCAGTACCTGACCTTCTCGACCCCGGGCTGGGCGAAGACCACCGGGTACGGCACGTCGGTCAGCTGGCCCGCCGCCCCGGGCGCGATCGGTGCCGAGGGCAACCCCGGCATGGTCAACGCGATCAAGACCAACCCGTATGCGATCGCTTACATCGGCGTCAGTTTCAAGCAGGCGATCGATGAGGGCCATCTGGGTGAGGCGCTGCTGGAAAATCGCGCCGGCAAGTTCGTGCCGCTGACCGTGCCCAACGTGCAGGCCGCCGCCAATGCCATGGTGGCCAAGACCCCGAAGGACGAGCGCATCAGCCTGGTGTTCGCCCCCGGCGCCAATTCCTACCCGATCATCAACTACGAATACGCGATCGTGAACGACAAGCAGCACGACGCCACCACCGCGGCGGCGATGCGCAAGTTCTTCATCTGGGCGATCTCGCCCAAGGGCGGGAACGCGCCGCATTTCATGGCTGCGGTCAGCTTCGTCCCGCTGCCCCCCAGCGTGGTGAAGCTCAGCACCGCGCAGATCGGCCAGATCAAGTGATCGGTCGGGATTTCTGCTAAGCCTTGCGGCGCCGCCGGTCCCCCCGGCGGCGCCGTTCTTGTTTTCCGGACCGAAGATGACCTTCCGCCGTATCCTCGCTTTGTTCGCCGGCGTCCTGCCGGCCAGCCTGATCGCCGTGATCCTGTTCCTCGCGGTCTATTCCTGGCCCGCGGTCCGCTTCAACGGGCTGGGCTTCGTCACCTCCACAACCTGGAACCTGGGCAACACCTACGGCACCCCGATCACGCGTGACGGCGTGATGCTGCTGCCGGGGGCGCAATACGGCATCCTGTTCCTGATCGCCGGCACGCTGCTGTCCACCCTGATCGCGCTGCTGCTGGCGGTGCCCACCGGCGTCGGCGCGGCGATCTTCCTGGCCGAGGCGGTGCCGTCCAGTCTGCGCACCACGCTGTCCTTCCTGGTCGAGCTGCTGGCCGCCGTGCCTTCGGTGGTGTTCGGCCTGTGGGGCTACGCGGTGCTGATCCCGCTGCTCGGCCATCACATCTTTCCGGTGCTGGCCCGGGTGCTGTTCTGGCTGCCGTTCTTCAACGGCGCCACCGGATCGGGCTACGGGCTGCTCACTTCGGGCATCGTGCTGTCGCTGATGATCGTGCCGCTGATCGCCGCCACCCTGCGCGATGCGATCCTGGCCGAGCCGATGGTGCTGCGCGAGGCCGCCGCGGCGCTGGGCGCCACCCGCTTCGAAACGGTCTGGCGCGTCGTTCTGCCCGGCGTGCGCAAGATCCTGATCGGCGTCACCATCCTGGCCACCGGCCGCGCGCTGGGGGAAACGATGGCGGTGCTGATGGTCAGCGGCAACGCGCTGAACTATCTGCCGCCCAGCATCTATTCGCCGATCTCCACCATGGCCGCCTTCATCGTCTCGCAGCTCGACAGCGCATTGCAGGACCCCACCGGTCTTGCGGTGCGCTCGCTGGCCGAGGTGGCGTTGGTGCTGTCGGTGATCTCGGTCGGCGTGAACGCCATCGCGCGGCTGGTGCTGTATCGCGCCGGCTTGAAAGGCGCGCGGGTATGAGCGCGACCCTGACCCTGCGCACGGCCCGGGTGCGCGCGCGCCGCCGCTGGTCCTCGGCCGGCTGGGTGCTATGTGGCGCCGCGTTCGGGCTGCTGGCGGTCGCCATGGGCTGGATTCTGCTGATGGTCCTGGTGCGCGGTATCGGCGCGCTGACGCCCAAGGTGTTCACCGAGGTGACGCAGGGCACCGGCGGCGGACTGCTCAACGCGATCGAGGGTACCGTGGTGATCGGCATCGGCTCGATGCTGCTCGCGGTGCCGTTCGGCGTGGCGGCGGGGCTGTATGCCGCCCAGTTCACCCATAGCCGCTTTGCCAGCGCGATCCGTTTCATGGCCGATGTGCTGGTCGGCGTGCCGTCCATCGTGCTGGGCTATTTCGGCTACGTGACCATGGTGGAAGGCCTGGGCTGGAACTTCTCGCTCGCCGCGGCCTGCATCACGATTGCCATCCTGTGCCTGCCCTATATTTGCCGCACCACCGAACTGGCGCTGGGCCAGGTGCCGGCGGCGATGCAGGAAGCCGCCTATGCGCTGGGCGCCGGGGAAGGACGGGTCGCGTTCCGCATCGCCCTGCCGATGGCGCTGCCGGGCGTGCTCACCGGCATCCTGCTGGCGTTCGCGATCTCCGTCGGTGAGACGGCGCCGCTGATCTACACCGCCGGATGGTCGTCCTATCTCTGGACCGGAGCGGTCGTGCGCTCGCCGGTGGGGTATCTGACCTACGCGATCTGGGCGTTCATCAACGAACCCTTCGCCGCGGCGAACCAACTGGCCTATGCGGCGGCGTTCCTGGTGACGTTTCTGGTGCTGCTGATCAGCGTGGGCGCCCGGCTGGCGCTGTTGCGGCGGCGGTAGAGGGGGCGCCGACGGCGCGACGCCCCCCGCCTTATCAGCCCGTCGTCGCGGTCAGTAGGTGATCGGCTGCTTCAGCAGCGGCACCCAGACGCCGTTCTTCACCACGCACAGGAACGATTCATTCGACCCCTGGTGCTTGGCCGGCCCGAATGTCAGCGCCGGCGAGCCGAAGATGTCCTTGTAGCCGTGCACGGCCTCCAGCCCATGGATGAAGCTCGCTGTGGTGAGGTTCGGCCCCGCGTTGCGCAGCGCCGCCAGCACCACCTGCGCGCCAGTGTAGCCGATCTGCGCGGCGAAATTCGGGTCCTTGCCATAGCGCTTGTGGAATTCGGCGACGAAGGCCTTCACCGCCGGACGCGGGTCGTTCGGGGCCACGAACAGCATCGGCGTGACCGAGTAGAACCCGTTGGTGATCCCGCCGGGCGCGGAAGCCACCGCCGAGTCGTAGCTCGCCGCCTGGCCCATCATGGTGACATGCCAGCCGGTCTTGCGCACCGCCGAGATGATCTGGATCGTGTCGCGCACGATCGTGCCGAACACGATCAGGTCGCATTTGGCCGCATGCAGCTTGGCCACGTCGGCGCTGAAATCCATCGCCGTGGGCTGGAACCGCGTCTCCGCCGCCAGCTTCATGTGCAGCGCGGCGAGCTCGGCCGTCACGCCGTCCACGATGTCCTTGCCGAAATCGGTATCCTGGGCGGCGATGCAGACTCGGCTTTTGTGCTCATGCGTGACGAAATACTTGATCCCGGCGCGCACCTGGTCGTAGTACGAGGACCCGAGCGCGAATTTCATCGGACTGAACGGCGTGTACATCGACCGCGCCGAGGTCAGCGGGAACACGTTCGGCACGCCGGCCGCGATCTGCATGGGCATGGTGGCGTTGTTCATCGGCGTGCCGCCGTTGGCGACCTCGACGAACACATGGTCCTCGTTCAGCAGCTTGTTCTCGGCCTGGATCGACAGCGGCACCTGATATTGATTGTCTTCGACGATATAATGAATTTTGCGGCCGTCGATGCCCCCCTTGGCGTTAGCATCGTCGAACACCATCCGCCAGGCGTCCGAATTGTTCACGCCCCACATCGCGGTGACGCCCGACAGATCGGTGTACGTGCCGATCTTGATCTCGGTCTTGCTGACCCCTTGGGTGCCGGCATGTGCCGGCAGGATTGCCGCGGCGGCCAGCGCCGTGGCCAGGAACAGGCGTTTCATGTTGTTTCCTCCATTGTTGCGGGTTCCCTCCGGCGTGGTGCGGCCAGAACGTCGCGCCGCAACGCGCCGAGCGAGGTGAGTTCCGGATCGCCGTCCGCTAGGCGTCGGTCCAGCACACGGAAAGCGCGGATCGGCGCGCTCCGGGCGGGGCCGGCGTTGACGCGGTCGATTTCCGGTTGCAGCAGCGCCACCAGCTCCGGCAGCGCGACCAACGCGGCATAGCTGGTGAAGGCAAGCCGTCGCGTGTGGGCCCAGGCCTCGATCGCGGCAGGGTCCAGGCGCAGCAGCGCGGTCAGCGCGGCGTCCGCCCCCGGCGTCACCAGCGCGTCCAGGATGAACGGCGACAGGCGCAGCGCGGCTTCGATCGTGGCCGGGTGGAGCGTGGTTCCGTCGGCGCGGGCGATCGCGTCGGCGCAGCGCCCGTGCACCGTCAGGATGCCGCCCTCCAGCGCACCGGCGTCGCCGGTGGTGATCCAGGTTCCGTCCGCCTCGATCTCGATCTCCCCGGCTTCGGTCAGGCGGAGCGGTACGGCTGGCGCTCCGGCGTGACCCGGCGTCGCGACCAGGGCGGCCGTTTCGGCGATTCCGTAGATTTCGGTCAGATCGATTCCCAACGCACGGAACCAGGCCGTCAGTTCGGGGGCTACGGAGCCGCCGGCGATCAGGCCCAGCCGCAGCCGCGCCAGCCCCAAAGCACGACGCGCCGCCCCCAGGACCGGCCGCGCCGCCAATGTGCCACCACCGCGCGCCAACCGCATGGCGGCGCGCAACAATGTGCGTTGCAGCCAGCTCGCCGCCGCGGCGTCGCGTTCGATCCGGTCGCGGAATCGTTTCCAGTGCGCGGGCGCGGCCAGCAGCACGGTTGGCTGCGCCTCTCGCAGATTCTCGACGATCGTGTCGGCGCTTTCGCCGAAATTGGTGATCGTGCCCGAGGCGAGCGACAGATAGAGACCCAGCACGCGCTCGGCGGTGTGCGCCAGCGGCAGGATCGCAAGGCGTTCGTCGCCCGGGACAGGGCCAAACCGAGCCGCGGCCGCGGCGATCGTGGTGGCAATCCGGCCGTGCGACAAGGACACGGCACGCCCGGTTCCTTCGGTGAACACGATCGCGGCGGCGGCATCCGGATCTGCCGCCACACGCGCGGCGGTTGGGCGCGCCGCGGCGAATGCCGTCAGCGCAACGCAAGCGGGGTCGTTTAGATCGCGCAGGCCGTTCATGTCGAAGATCACGATCCGGCGTAGCGCTGGGCAATCGGCGCGCGCGGTCAGCACCTTGTCCAACTGCTCCTCGTTCTCCACGAACAGGGTCACGGCGCCGGTCGCGCGCAGCTGGGCGGCTATGGTGGGGACGTCGGCCAGCGGCGACAGGCCCGCCGCGGCTCCCCCGGCAGCCTGGATCGCAAGATCGGCCTGCACCCATTCCACCCGCGTATCCGACAGGATCGCCCCGGTCATGCCGGAAGCAAAACCATCTGCGGCCAATGCACCGGCCAGCGTCGCGACCTGCGCGGCCAGTTCGCGCCAGCGCAGCGATTTCCAGATGCCGCGGTCCTTGCGGCGCAGAATCACCGCCTCCGGCGCGGCGGCGGCGCGGTCGCTGAGCAACGCGGGAAGCGAGGTCAACGCCATAGTTTCTTGCGCCGCCAGCGATGCCCGCCGCGCGCGCCCTCGGTCTTGTGGCCCAGGTAGAACTCCTGGATGTCCTGGGTTTCCAACAGCCGCGCGCAACTGTCGTGCAACACGACGCGGCCGACTTCCAGGATGTAGCCGTGTTCGGCGGTCTCCAGCGCGATATGCGCATTCTGTTCCACCAGCAGGATCGCCACGCCCTGCTCGCGGTTGATGCGCCGGACGATGGCGAAGATCTGCGAAACGAGCAGCGGCGCCAGCCCCAGCGAAGGTTCGTCCAGCAGCAGCAATTTCGGCCGGCCCATCAGCGCGCGGCTGATCGCCAGCATCTGCTGCTGCCCGCCCGACAGCAGGCCCGCGCGCTGATCGGCGCGTTCCGCCAGCACCGGGAAATATTCGTGGCACATGGCCAGGTCGCGCGCGACCTCGGCGTCACGGCGGGTATAGGCGCCCATCATCAGGTTCTCGCGCACCGTCAGCAGCGGGAACATCTCCCGTCCTTCCGGCACGTGGCAGATGCCGGCGCGCATCACCTTGTCCGGCGTCAGCCCGGCGATGTCGCGTCCGGCGAAGCGCACCTGGCCGCGTTCGGCGTTCAGCACGCCCGAGATGGTGCGCAACACGGTGGTCTTGCCCGCGCCGTTGGCGCCCAGCACGGTGACGATCTGACCCTCCGCCACCTCCAGGCTGACGCCGCGGAGCGCCTGGATCGGGCCGTAGAACGTCTCGATCCCCTGCACCGACAGCAGCGGTGTGGTCATGCCGGTACCTCGCCGCCGAGATAGGCGCGGATCACTTCGGGATGCGATTGCACCTCCGCCGGGGTGCCTAGCGCCAGCAGCCGCCCGTAATTCAGCGCCATGACGCGGTCGGAGACCTGACGCACCAGGTTCATGTCGTGTTCGACCATGATGACGGTGATGCCCAGGTCCCGCTTGATGTCCTCGATCCAGAACCCCATCACCTCGGTTTCTTCCACATTCAGGCCCGAGGACGGTTCGTCCAGCAGCAGCAGCTTCGGTTCGGTGCAGAGCGCGCGGCCGAGCTCCACCACCTTGCGCACGCCATAGGGCAGGCCGCCCACCGGCGAATCGCGGTAACGTTGCAGGTCCAGGAACGCGATCACGTCCTCGGCCTTTTCGCGATGGGCCAGCTCATCGCGCCGCGCCGACGGCGTGAACAGAAGCTGGGCCGCGATCGAGGCGCGGACATGGCGGTGGCAGCCGATCAGCAGATTCTGCAGCACCGTCGCCTTGGCGAACAACTCTATGTTCTGGAATGTCCGCGCGATGCCAAGTCCGGCGACGCGATGCGCCGGGATCGCGGTGATATCACGGTCGCGGAACAGCATCCGTCCCATGCTGGGCGTGTAGAGCCGGCTGATCAGGTTGAAGATCGTGGTCTTGCCGGCGCCGTTGGGGCCGATGATGGCGAAGACCTCGCCCTCCTCGACCTCGAAGTTCACGTCGTCCACGGCGCGGATGCCGCCGAAATGCACGGCCAGGCCCTCGGCGCGGAACAGCGCCATCACACCCGCTCCGATTTCGCGTAAGTGCGCTGGCGGCGGAATCTGCCCGCGCGATGCAGCGGAAAATCCTGGAACCACGCCTTCAGGCTCAGCCATCCGCCATACATGCCGCTGGGCTGGAACAGGATCGTCAGCACCAGGATCAGCCCGAACAGCGACGGGTCCAGTCCCGGCAGATGCCCGATACTACCCGGCAGGTCATCGCGGAAGATCGAGATGGCCTGCGGCAGCAGGCGCACGAACATCGCCCCGAAGATCACCCCTTGCAACGAGCCGATGCCGCCCACGAACACGATGGTCAGGAACTGCACCGACAGCAGGACGTCGAAGGAATTGGGCGCCAGGTAGTTCACGTATTGCGCGAACAACGCCCCGGCCAGCCCCGCCATGGCGGCAGAGACCCCGAACGCGACGGTTTTGTAGAGCGCCACGTTGATGCCCAGGCTGCGCGCCGAGACCTCGGAATCCCGGATCGCCACCAGCGCGCGGCCGAACGGCGTGCGCAGGATATTGGCGGCAATCCACAGGGTCAGGATCAGCATCGCCAGCGCGACGTAATAGACCGCGGTGGCGCCGGCGATGGGATAGCCGAAAATCTCGGGCGTTGGCACCGGCAGCCCGTTGAAGCCGTGGGTGACGGAATCCCATTTTTCCAGCACATTCGACACGATCTCCCCGAACGCCAGAGTGGCGATCGCGAGGTAGAGTCCGCTCATGCGCAGGGTGGGAATCCCGATCGCCACGCCGGCCAGCCCGGCCAGCAGCGCCGAGGCCGGCAGGGTCAGCAGATACGGCCAGCCGGCGGTCAGCAGTACCGCGTTGGTATAGGCGCCGATGCCCAGGAACGCGGCATGGCCCAAATTCACCAGGCCAGTGTACCCGGTCAGCAGCATCAGCCCCACGCCGGCGATGGCGTAGATGAACACCGCGCCAAGCTCACCGATGTAGAACACGCCCAGCAATCGGGGCAGCGCCAGCACCACCAGCAGCAGCAATCCGTACCAGAAGATGTCGCCGCGGTGGCGCCAGATCGTCAGGTCCTGGCGGTAGTCGGTCTTGAACAGGGTGCGCATTGCCGCCTCTCAGACTCGTTTGACGATTTTCTGCGAGAACAGCCCTTGCGGCATCAGGATCAGCGTCGCCAACAGCACGACGTCCGAGGTGACCTGCTGGAACCCGGCGGGGAGATAGAATCCCGCCAGTTGTTCGGCGATGCCGATCACGATGCCCCCCACCAGCGCGCCGGGGATCGAGCCGAACCCGCCCAGCACCGCCGCGGCGAAGGCTTTGATGCCGAGGAATCCCATATTGACATCGATCATCGCCACCGGCGTGAGCAGGATCGCCGCCGCCGCCGAAACCCCCGCGCTGATCGCCCAGATCAAGGAGAAAACGGTACGTACCGGAATGCCCATGTAATAGGCCGCAAGCTGGTTCTGCGAGGCAGCCTGCATCGCCACCCCAAGCCGGGTGCGATTGAAGAACACGTACAGCACCGCGCATAGCACGACCGTCCCGCCGATGATCGACAGGCTGTCATAGCCCAGCACGAAATGGCCGAATCGGACGGTATGATTGGTGAACGGCGTGACATAGCCGACCGAATCATAACCCCAGGTGATGCCGGCGACGGCGCGGAAGATGAAACCCAGGCCCAGGGTCAGCATCACCACCGCGAATTGCGGCCGTCCGATCACGCGACGGATCACGATCACGTCAAGCAGGTAGCCGAAGACGGCGGTGATGACGATCGCGCCCAGCGCGCCGACCCAGTAATTGACTCCGAACCAACTCACCAGGCTGTAGGCGGCAAATCCGCCCAGCATCATGATGTCGCCCTGGGCGAAATTGATGACTTCGGTGGCCTTGTAGATCAGCACGAAGCCAAGTGCGATCAAGCCGTATATGCAGCCGCTGGCTGCACCGTTCACGACAAGCTGTAGCAGGCGCAGCAGGTCTGTCACGCGCTTGCGATCCCCCTCCCGGTGGCGTCGCTTGCGGAATGCGACGTTTCGTTGTCGCGGAGGCTAGGCGGGCGGGTTCGGCGCTGTCAATCGGCAAAGCGCAAGACGCCTTCGTTCCCCGCCGGCCGTGCCATCGGACCGGGTGGCGGCAGGTCGATGCCGTCCGAAACCGACGCGCACCCATGGAAACGGCGGGCCGCGCGCGGCCACCTTGCGGCCCTGGCCCCGGCGCGGGTAAACGGACGCCATGATGCGCTCCTCCCATCTCGGCCTGACCCGTCTGACCCGGCTGGCCCCGGCCCTCGCCCTGGCCGGTCTGCTGTCGGGCTGCACCGGGCCGGGGCTGTCGCGTACGTTCGGCTTCTCGCGCTCCTCCCCCGACGAATTCACTGTGACCACGCAGCCGCCGCTGTCGATGCCGCCGGACTATGCGATCCGCGCGCCCCAGGCCGGGGCGCCGCGCCCGCAGACCGTCTCGGCCAGTGCCGAGGCGCAGGCCGCGCTGGTCGCCTCGCCCACGGTCGCCGCCGCGCCCGCCGCCGGCAGCGCCGGGCAGCAGGCGCTGGTCCAGGCCGCGTCCCGGTCCGCCGGGATCACCGGCGGCCCGCAGATCGCCGTCGCCCCGCAAAGCGACGTGAGCTTCGCGCATCGCCTGCTGTTCGGTGGGCCGGATACCGGCGCCACGCCGATGGTAAACGCGGCGGCCGAGGCCGCCCGGCTGCGCCACAACGCCGCGCTGGGCCAAAGCCCCACGGCCGGCCCGACGCCGACGATCCGCCCGGCCTCCGGCGGCTGGTTCAGCCACCTGTTCTGATCGCGGATTACCGGACCGCGCCGGATGCCCGCAGCGCCGCGATCCGCGCCGCGTCGTAGCCCAGCGCGCGCAACACGTCCTCGGTGTGCTCCCCCAGGCCCGGCGGCTGGCGCCGCAGCCCCGGGGTGGCGTCGTCGAATGCCAGCGGCAGCGCGGGGAACCGGGCGATCGACCCGTCCGCCATCTGCACCGGCAGCGCCCGCGCCTGGATCTGTGGATCGTGAAACAGGTCGGACGGCGTGTTGACCGGGGAAAACGGGATGCCCGCCCGGTCCAGCATCCCGGCCAGCTCGGCGGCGCTGCGCGCGACGGCCAGGCCGGCCACGATCTCGCGCAGCGCGTCGCGATTCGCCACCCGCAGGTTGTTGGTGGCGAAACGTGGATCTTCCAGCAGGTCGGCGCGCGCGAAAGCGGCGCAGAACGCGCGCCAATGCGGGTCCGAGGTGATGCCGATGAACACCCGGTTCCCGTCGGCGCAGGCAAACGTTTCGTACACGCCCCAGGCGCCGCGGCGGATCGGCATCGGCGGCGGGGCTTCGCCGGTCGCGGCCTCGCCCGCCATGTGCTGGCCGGTCAGGAACGCGGCGGACTCGAACAGGGACGCGGTGACCTTGCGGCCTTGCCCGTCCTGGTCGCGCTGGCGCAGCGCGGCCAGAATGCCCACCACCCCCATCACGCCGCCCAGAATGTCCACCACCGAGGCCCCGGCGCGCAGCGGCTGTCCCGGCGGGCCGGTCATGTAGGCCAGACCGGCCATGAACTGCGCGATCTCGTCCAGCGCCGGGCGATGCGCATATGGTCCGGGGAGGAAGCCCTTGAGCGCGCAATAAACCAGGCGCGGGTTGATCGCGTGGACCTGGTCCCAGCCCAGATGCAGGCGCTCCATCGTGCCGGGGCCGAAATTCTCCACCAGCACATCGGCGCGTCCGAGCAGCTCGGCCGCCACCGCGCGGCCCGCTGCGGCCTTCAGATCGATCGCGACCGCGCGCTTGTTGCGATTGAAATAGACGTAGAAGCCGGAGGCGAACCCCGACAACCGTCGCGTATGATCCCCGTCCGGCGCGGGTTCCACGCGGATCACGTCGGCGCCCAGATCGGCGAGGACCGCGCCGCAGCTCGGCCCCATGATGGTGTGGGTGAATTCGAGCACGGTAAGCCCGTCCAGCGGCAGCGCGGTCATGCGGTCTCTCCCGAATAGGCGGCGTGCATCGGCGCGGCGAGAGGGACGTGTCAAGCGACCCCGTGGCCAAGCAGACGCCACCCGTGACCGGAACGGCGCCGATCGGATAGAGTGC
>DAHWDR010000095.1:0-1571 GCA_027330745.1 Acetobacteraceae bacterium
AACAGCCAGTCGCGCAGGTTCGATCCGTCGCCGTAAACCGGCAGCTCCCGGCCCTCCAGCGCGTTCAGCGTGATCAGCGGGATCAGCTTCTCGGGGAACTGCCAGGGACCGTAATTGTTGCAGGTATTGCTGACCAGGGTCGGCAGGCCGTATGTGTGGAACCAGGCTCGCGCCAGATGGTCCGACGCTGCCTTGGAGGCGGCATAGGGACTGCGCGGGTCATAGGGTGTGGCCGCAGTGAATGAGGGATCGCCGGGGGCCAGCGCGCCGAATACCTCGTCGGTGGAGATGTGATGGAACCGGAACGCGGCGCGCTGGCCCGCCGGCAGCGCCGACCAGTAGCCGCGCGCGGCCTCCAGCAAGGTGAAGGTGCCCAGCACATTGGTGCGGATGAAATCGCCCGGTCCGTCGATGGACCGATCCACATGGCTCTCGGCGGCCAGATGCATCACCAGGTCGGGCCGATGCGTGGCGAACACCGCCCGCATCGCGTCCGCGTCGGTAATATCGGCGCGGATCAGCGTATGGCGCGGGTCGGTGCGTGCTTCTTCCAGCGCGTCCTCCGAGGCCGCGTAGGTCATCTTGTCCACGTTGACGACGCTGTGGTCGGACTGCCGGAGCAGCCGACGGATCACCGCCGAGCCGATGAAGCCGCAGCCGCCGGTCAGCAGAATCCGCATGGCCCGTCCCTGGAATGACATAGCGATAGGCCATGACCCCGGGGCCGCGGTCAACCGCAAACCCGCCGGCCCTGCTATAACAGCTGTCAAACCGTCGAGGTCGCCGATGTCCCCGCTTCCCGCCCTGCCCGATTTCGCCCCCCGCCTGCGCCATGGCGTGGTCGAGTTCCCGCTGCATCACATGCGCGGCGGTACCTCCACCGGCCTGGTGATCCATGACCGGCTCGCGCCAGCCGATCTGGCGCTGCGCGAGGAGCTGCTGCGCCATCTGATGGGCTTGCCGCTGACCGGCACAAGCACCGGCAATCGCCAGATCACCGGATTAGGTCGTGGTCCCGCCACCTCCAACAAGGTGTTCTTCGCCGATCTGGAGGCCGGCGACAGGATCGTCAGCACGCTGGCCCAGCTCGCCGCCGATACCGCCGCGATCGACTGGAGCGTGAACTGCGGCAACATGTCCGCCGCGCTGCCGCTATGGGCGCTGGACACCGGCCTGCTGACCCGCGCGCCCGGTGCCGGCGCCTTTACCCCCGTGATCCGCAACACCAACACTGGCGTGCTGACCGCGACGCGGATGGAATTCGACGCCGCCGGTCGGGCGGCCACCGCCGAGATCCCGGGCGTGAACGGTGCCTTCGCCGCGGTAGACTTGGCGCTGGCCGATCCGGTCGGGTCGAAGACCGGGCGTCTGCTCCCCACCGGCAACCGCACCGATCTCTGCGCGGGCATCACGGTTTCCTGTGTCGATGTCGCGGTGCCGATGGTGATCGCGCGCGCCGATGCCTTCGGCCGCTCCGCCCAGGACCCGATCGAGACCCTGGACAGCGATCCGGCGCTGATGGCGCGGCTGCGCGAGGTCTGGGTTGCCGCGGGTCTGGCGATGGGTCTTGC
>DAHWDR010000112.1:0-3507 GCA_027330745.1 Acetobacteraceae bacterium
GATGTGGCGCGGCTGCGCCTGATCGGGCCGGGCGGGCGGGAGGTGCTGCACAACGGGTCGTTCCGGGACGGCACGGCGCGCTGGTACCCGACCGACGATACGCATCTGGCCTGGGCGATCTGGAACGAATACGCGGCGCAAGTCTTCGCCGGCGGGGCGCTGGGGCTGGCGGCGTGGCTGCTGCTGGGCGGGGCGGCGCTGTGGGGGGCGGCGCGGGCGGCGCTGCGCGGGGAGACGGTGGCGGCGGGGCTGGCCGGGGCGGTGGTGGCAGTGCTGGCGGCGGGGGTGTTCGATGACGTGCTGACGTCACCGCGGCTGGGGGCGGTGATTTATTGGGTGATGCTGGTGGGGGTGGGGGTGGTGACGAACACCGAGCTGCGAGCCATCAATGGCACGCAACCGGTCCGCCCGTTGACGGCAACACCTTGACCTCGGCGGTCAGGGTGAATCCGGTGCAAAAATCGTAATAGCCGGCGAGGGTCGGCCCCCAGACGGAATAGGCGAACACGGCTGGCGTGCTTCCGTTGTAGGTGTACGTGATCTGGCCATGCGATCCACGACCCGTTGTCGTGATGATGCTGTAGCTGCCGATCCGGGTGGTTGGGTCGGTGGGGCTGGTCGGCCCTAGCTTGTAGTCGATAATGTTACCAGTGAGGGAAGTTTGGCTTCCCGTATGATATTCCTGATTGATCCAGGGCGGGCCAGAGGTTGGATAGCAGGCTTCGGAACCGCCGAGGAGGGCGGCGATATTCGCCGCCGTAACCTCGACATAGGAAGGATCGCCGGAGATGAAATTACAAGCCGCGAAGGACTGCCCGGCAAATCCTGCCACGAGCAGAATGCCAGCGGCGACGAAGCGCTTCATGTTCCAGGTCCTTCAAGTCATATAGCTTCGCAGCACCATTCGAGAGCGACCAACCAGGAAGCGCCGGGCGATGGATCACCACCTGCGTCGGTCGGACGTCGTGTCCCCCGAACGTCAGACTGCCGGCCTGCCAGGGGATCGGGGCCGCATTGCCAGCATTCCCAGAATACCGAACAGACCGACCATCAGCACCCCGGCGCTGGACGGCTCCGGCGTTCCGACGGCTGGCGACGATGTGACCACATTCAGAATCAGCTCATTGCCCGCCGAGGGAAGCGCGCCCGTCAGATCGACCGTGATTTGATTGCTGCTGACCAGGGTCAATCCGGTGTGGGTCACCGAGCCGTAGGTGGCAGTCACGGGGGTCATCGACGAGGCGGAGGCAGCATCGACGGTCACGCTGGAAATCGATTCCCCGGTGAAGAGGAACTGGAACCCGCTGATCGTGTCGGTGCATGACGAAAAGGAGGAACCTGTGCTGCAATACGGCGTATAGCTCAGCTTGTCGGTGATGACGATCTGAGTGTCCGAGACCGAAACCGTGGACCCCGATGTTAACCCCTGCAGGAAGTTTGCGCCCGGAGACGACGCGAGCGATGCTGGGCCCGCGATGTTGGTCGCCGCGTCGGTCTGAACCTCAGTCGATGAGGTGCTCCCATTGAGATAGACGGCTTCCACAGTCCGGCCTGCCCCGATCAGACCGGCCCAAGCCGGCGAGGCGATTCCCAGGGCCATGCCCGCACCCAGCGCCGCCCACCGGACGGAACGCCCGCTCCGCACCAACGACACCAACATCCAAACCGCTCCCTTGAAGAACCATCATTCTTTTAGCGGAATCCCAGAGCATCGTCAACGGGATTATTTGTGGCCCCGCCAGCCCTACCGCCCCACCAGCGCCACCACCGGCCCGCCGCTGAACCGGTTGTCCCGCAGCACCACCTTCGCCGGGGTCTCGTTGCGCACGAACACCGTCCGCAGGCCGACGTCGTTGCGGAACGCATTCCCCCGCACCAGAATCCGCCGCGTCGGGTGCGTCACCCCCTCCTCCCCGATCGCGATCGCCGTGCCCGGGTTCTGCGTCAGCGGCCCCTTCTCCAGCCGGTTGCCGGTGATCCGCACATCCCCCCCATTCGGCACGTCGATCAGGTAGCTCGACGTCCCCTGCTGCCCGTCCGCGATCGTGCAGCCGCGCACCACCGTCACCGCCGCGCGGGACTTGATCCCGTGGCCCGAGCGGATATCGGCGAACCGCGACCGCTCCACCACCACCCGCGCGATCGGCCCGGCATAGAGCCCGTGCGCGCAGCCGCCGGCGCCGACGCAGGTGCCGTCATGGCGGAACCGGCTGTCGGTCACGCGCAGCGTCGCGGTGGGGCCGGAAGTGTCGAGAATCCCGTTCTGGTCGTCGATCAGCCGCACCCCGGCCACCACCAGGTCGCCCCCCTCGGCGCGGATGCCGGCGCCATTGCCGTCCGCCACCGCCGCCCCGCGCAAGGTCAGGCCGCGAACCGTCACCCCCGGCGCGTCGATCACCAGCACCCCCTTGCCGGCGCAGGAGACACCCCCCATCACCACCCCCGGCCCGGTGCCGAGAATGGTCAGCCGCGCCGCCCGCACCACCGCGCAATCCCGATAAGTCCCAGGGACGATCGCCACCGTATCGCCCGGATGCGCCGCCGCGATCGCCTGGCTGGGCAGGCCGAACCGGTGCCCCGCGCCCACATGCAGCACCGCCGCCCGCGCCGGCACCGCGGCCAGCATCAGCAGCGCCAGCAACCGTCTCATCGGAACCTCCGGGGCGAATAGGGGGAGGGGTCGATCACCGGCGGACGCCCGCCCAGCAGATCCGCCACCAGCCGCCCGGTCAGCGCGCCCGCCGCCAGCCCGATATGGCCGTGGCCAAACGCATGGATCACATCGCCACAACCGGACGCCGGGCCGATCACCGGCAGCCCGTCGGCCACCGAGGGCCGATGCCCCAGCCACAGCTTCACCCGCTCCGGCGGCAGATCGGCCGGCACGCCTGGGAACAGGCGATGCGCGAAATCCCGCAGGATGGCGGCCCGCCGCCAGTCCGGCGCCGCCTCCAGCCCGGCCAGCTCCACCTGGCCGGCCAGCCGCAGCCCCTGCGCCATGTGCGTGACCGAGATCTTGCCGTCGGAGGGCATCACCGGATGCCGTGGCGCCGCCTCCGGGTCCGCGATCACGGCGTGATAGCCGCGCTCGGTGGTGAGCGGCACGACATCGCCCAGCATGGCGGCGAGCCCGCCCGACCAGGCGCCGGCGGCGATCACCGCCGCATCGGCGGGGATCTCGCCCCCGTCGGTGCGCACCGCGACCAGCCGGCCGGCATCGAGGCGAAAACCGGTGGCGCGGGCGCGGTGCAAGCTGGCGCCCTCGGCCCGCGCCTGCGCCACCAGGGCGGCGACATAGGCTCCGGGGTCCAGGCAATGCGCGCCGGACTCAACATAGACGCCAAATCCGTAGCGCCGATCCAGCGCCGGCTCGAACTGCCGCAGCGAATCCTGGTCGAGCTCGGTCCAACTGACGCCATTCTCGTGCCGGACCCGCCAGGCGAGCGCCTCGGCCTCGAAATCGGCACGCGAGGGGAACACGTAGAGCAGCCCCTGGCGCTGGATCAG
>DAHWDR010000369.1:0-11119 GCA_027330745.1 Acetobacteraceae bacterium
GCCGGATCGCCCGGGCGGTTGTCGCGCGCGACGCAACCCGATACCCCTGCCCTCCACCGCCGGAGCGCGCAGCATGGCCGCCACGATCATCCCCGTCGCCCCGTTCGACGCCGTCGTGTTCGGCGCCACCGGCGATCTCACGCTGCGCAAATTGCTGCCGGCGTTGTTCTGGCGCTTCCGGGACGGGCAGATGCCGGACCGGGCGCGCGTGATCGGCGTCGCCCGCTCCGCGCTTGATGATTTCGCGTTTCGCGACCGCGCCGCCGCCGCGCTTCTCGCCCATGTGCCCGAGCAGGCCCGCGATCCCGCGATCGTGGCACGGTTCCTCGCGTCCCTGTCCTATGTGCGCCTGGACGCCGCGCGCGCCGATGGCGGATGGGAGCGCTTGGCGGCGGCGCTGGACCCGGACCATGTGCGGGTATTCTACCTGGCCACGGCGCCCGATCTGTATGGCCCGATCTGCCGCAACATCGCCGCCGCCGGCCTCGCCGGCCCCGCCGCGCGCGTCGTGCTGGAAAAGCCGATCGGGCACGATCTCGCCTCCGCGCGCGCGATCAACGACGAAGTCGGCGCGGTGTTCGCGGAAGCCCGGATTTTCCGCATCGATCACTATCTGGGCAAGGAGACGGTGCAGAACCTGCTGGCGTTGCGCTTCGCCAACGCGATTTTCGCGCGCCTGTGGAACGCCGACGTGATCGACCATGTGCAGATCACGGTGGCCGAGACGGTCGGGCTGGAAGGTCGCGGCGCCTATTACGACCGCGCCGGCGCGCTGCGCGACATGGTGCAGAACCACATGCTGCAACTGCTGTGTCTGATCGCGATGGAACCGCCCGGCTCACTGGATGCCGATCCGGTGCGCGACGAAAAGTTGAAAGTCCTGCGCGCGCTGGTGCCGATGACCCCCGAGCGCGTCGGCAGCCACAGCGTGCGCGGGCAGTACGAAGCCGGTGCGATCGAAGGCGCGCGCGTGCCGGGCTACCTCGCCGATCTCGGCGATGGGCAGCGCAGCAGCACCGAGACCTTCGTCGCGCTGAAAGTGGAAATCGGCAACTGGCGCTGGGCCGGCGTGCCGTTCTACCTGCGCACCGGCAAGCGGTTGCCGCACAAGGTCTCGGAGATCGTCATCCAGTTCCGCGCCGTGCCGCTGTCGCTGTTTCCGGGTGCGGCTTTGGAAGCGAACCGGCTGGTGATCCGCCTGCAACCGCAGGAAGGGATGCAACTGGCGATGATGACCAAGGAACCGGGTCCGGGCGGGCTGCGCCTTGCCCCCACCGCGCTGGATATCAGCTTCGAGCAGGCGTTCGGCCTGCGCTACCCGGACGCCTATGAGCGGTTGCTGATGGACACGGTGCGCGGCAACGCCACCCTGTTCATGCGCCGCGACGAGGTGGAGGCAGCCTGGTCCTGGGCCGAGCCGGTGCTGGACGCCTGGACCGCGCGCGGCGACGCGCCGCGTCCTTACGTTGCCGGCACCTGGGGGCCGAGTGCGGCGATCGGGCTGATCGAGCGCGACGGCCGCACCTGGCACGAGGACCGCTAGGCCGATGCCGCGCGGCGCCGCGCGTTCCTTCGTCGCCCGCATCCGCGACAGCCTGGGCGAAGTGCCGCCCACGGAACGACGGCTGGGCACGTTCCTGCTCGATTTCCCCGGCGAGCTCGCAAGCTACACCGCCGCCGAACTCGCCGGTCTGGCCAATGTTTCCAACGCCACCGTCAGCCGCTTCATCAAACGCCTGGGCTATGACAGCTTCGAGACCGCGCGCCGGGTCGTGCGACTGGAAAAGCAGGGGGGCGCGGCGCTGCTGCTGGCTACCCCGGGCGATCCGGCACGCCCGGGCGGGTTGGACGCGCATCGTCAGCAGGTCCACCGCAATATCGACGCCACGTTCCACCGCATTTCCGAGGACACGCTCACCGAGATCGCGCGCGCGCTGCTGGAGGCCGACCAGGTCTGGATTTGCGGCGAGCGCAGCAGCCGCCCGTTCGCGACCTATCTGCGCTGGCAGATCCTGCAGGTTCTGGAGCGCACCCGCGTGGTGCCGGAAGCCGGGGAGACGCTGGGCGAATATCTGCCCGCGATGACCCGCCGCGACTGCGTGGTGTTGTTCGGTCTCAGCCGCCGGGTCGCGCGCTTCGCCACGGTTCTGGGCGCGCTGGTCGCGACCGGGGCGCGCACGCTCTGCATCACCGACCGGCAGGACGATCCCCGTCCACGGCCGGAATGGCTGCTCCGCTGCGAGACCGGCGCGCCCGGCCCGCTCTATGACCACGCCGCGGTCACGATGCTGTGCGATGCGCTCGCCACCGCGGTATTGCGTCTGGCCGGCACGCCGGGGCGGCGACGGCTGAGCGCGATCGAGGGCGCGCATGACGCGCTGGACGAGATCGAGAAGCCGTGAGCATTGCCGGAGAGGAAATTGCGATTTCCATATCGACTGGCACGAAAAATGCGTTTCATGTGCCCGTCAGCCCGGGCACGTGCGTCCGGGCGCGAACCAGGAGGCACCGATGCAAGTCGAACCCCACGCCCCTTCTCCGCCCGGATCGCCGCGGCTGCTCGCGCTGGAACAGGCGCTCGACCGGATCGGCACCACCGGCGCCCATCGCAGCATCCTGGCGCTGGTGATCGCCGGCTGCATCTTCGACAGCTTCGAACAGAACACCATCGGCATCGTCGGCCCGGTACTGCACCAGGTCTGGGGGATCGGAGCCACCGCAATCGGGCTGCTCAACACGATCACCTTTGCCTCCGGTGCCGTGGGCCGGCTGCTTTCGGGGTATCTCGGGGATCGCTACGGTCGGCGCACGATGCTGACGATCGACCTCGCGCTGTTCACCCTGGGCGCCATTATCTGTGCAGCTGCCCCGAACTTCGCCACGCTTGCCTGGGGACGCGCCATTGTCGGCTTCGGTCTGGGCGGGGAAATCTCGGTCGCCGTCACCATGCTGGCTGAGTTTTGTTCGACCCGCTTCCGCGGCACCGCGGTCGGGCTGATCAATGTCGGCGCCGGCGGGTTCGGCAATTTCCTCGCCCCTGGCCTTGGCCTGCTGGTGTTCGCGCTGTTCCCCGGGCCGGACCGCTGGCGCTTCCTGTTCGCGGTCCTGGTGCTGCCGGCGGTGCTGGTGGTGTTCTATCGCCGCCTGGTGCCGGAAACCCCCCGCTATCTGCTGTCCCGCGGTGACGTGGCGGGCGCCAACCGCGTGCTGTCGCGGCTTGCCGCCGGCCGCCTGACCGGCGGCGACGTGACGCTGCATGACTATATCCGGGCCGACACGCGCGCGGACGCGCCCGCGCCCCGCCCCGGCCTTAGCGAGATCTTCCGCGGTCCGTTTGCCCGGCGTACCATTCCGATCGCGATCGCGACCTGGATGACCTATGGCGCGCAGATCACGGTGCTGACGCTGATGCCGACGGTGCTGGTGTCCGAGGGCTACACGATCACCCGCAGCCTGGTATTCACCATGGTGATCCAGGCCGGCAGCCTGCTCGGCACCTCGGTCGCCTCGGTGTTCGGTTTCCATCTGCCGCGCAAGCCGGTGCTGACGGCCGGCGCGATCTTCGCCTGTCTGGCGGCGCTCGGCTTCGGTTTCCTGGGCCGCTCGGTGCCGCTGGTGCTGTTCTTTGGCGCCACCTTCCAGTTCTTCGTCCTGCTGCTCAACACCACGGTGTTCATGTATGCGCCCGAACTCTATCCGACCCGCATCCGCGGCTTCGGCACCGCTTTTATCCTCGCGGTCGGCACCGCTTCCGGCGCGCTCATGCCGCTGCTTTCCGGGCGTTTGTTCCAGAGCGACGGTATCGGTGCCGTGTTCGTCCTGATCGCGGCGATGTACGCGGTGTTTGCGGCGTGTGTGCAACTGGCGCCGGAAACCTTTGGCCGCTCGCTGGAAGACCTCGGTCTGCCGGCGGGTGCCGCGGTGGCGGCGCCGGGTCCGGCGGCAATGTCCGCGCGGCCATGACACGGGTCTTGCTGATCAATCCCAACACGTCGGCCGCGACCACGGCGATGATGGTGGCGATAGCGCAGGCCGCCGCACCGCGCGGCGTCCGGGTGACGGGGGTCACGGCCCGGCATGGGGTGGCGATGATCGTGGCAGCGGCGGAACTGGAAGCGGCGGCGGCGGAGGTCGTGGCGCTCGGCCGCAGCCACGCCGCCGATGTCGATGGCATCATCATCGCGGCCTTCGGCGATCCGGGCCTGGATGCGCTACGCGCCGCGGTGACGCTGCCGGTGGTCGGGATTTGCGAAGCGTCGATGCGCGAAGCCGCCGCCGACGGGCGGCGCTTCGGCGTGGCAACCGTCACGCCGGGGCTTGCCGGACCCATCGCAGCGCGCGCCCGCGCGCTCGGCCTCGGCGCGCGCTACACCGGCATCCGTCTGACGCCGGGAGATCCGATCGCACTGGCCGCCGATCCGCCGTCGCTGGAAGCGGCGTTGGCGGGCGCGATTGCGCGCGCGATCGCCGATGATGGGGCCGAAGCAGTGGTGATCGGCGGCGGCCCGCTCGCCGCTGCCGCCGACGCGCTGGCCGAACGCCATGCGGTCCCGGTGATCGCGCCGATCCCGGCGGCGATGCGCCAGATGCTGCGCGACTGCGCGGCGCGCTGATCGCACGCCGAAGCGGACACCGCGCGGTCGCGCGCGGGTGGGCCGGGAACGCAGCGCACATACTATTATTAACTGTATGCGCTTACGGCATCGCCCCGGCCCCGACTTGCCGCGGCCGGGCGGGAACCTTACGAAGACGCGACCAGCCAGCCAACGCCGGGGAGCGTCCACATGAAGCTGCACGAAGTTCGCGTTCATCCCTCCAGAGCCGCACTGCCGCGGGAGGCGCAGTTGGCGTGGAAAATCGCCGCCGTCGCCGCCGACAAGGTCGCGGTCGAGCGCGAGGTGACCGCGATGATCATCAACCGCATCATCGACAACGCCGCCGTGGCGATCGCCTCGGTGAACCGCACCGCCCCCGTCTCCGCCCGCGGCGCGGCGCTGGGACATCCGCGCCGCGACGGCGCGCTGGTGTTCGGTGCCTCCCCGCGCGTGCGGGTCAGCCCGGAATGGGCGGCGTGGGCGAACGGCACCGCGGTGCGCGAGCTCGACATGCACGACACGTTTCTCGCCGCCGATTATTCGCATCCGGGCGATAACATCCCGCCGGTTCTGGCGGTGGCACAGACGCTCGGCCGCTCGGGACGCGAACTGATCCGCGCGATCGCCACCGGCTACGAGATCCATATCAACCTGGTGCGCGCGATCTGCCTGCATAAGCACAAGATCGACCACATCACCCATCTTGCCGCCGGCCAGGCCGCCGCGATCGGCACGTTGCTGAAGCTGCCGACCGAGACCATCTACCAGGCGGTGCAGCAGGCGGTGCATGTCAGCGTGACCACCCGCCAATCCCGCAAGGGCGAGATCAGTTCGTGGAAGGCCTTCGCCCCGGCCCATGCCGGCAAGCTTGCGGTGGAGGCGGTGGATCGGGCAATGCGCGGCGAAGGCGCGCCGAGCCCGATCTACGAAGGCGAGGACAGCGTGATCGCCTGGGTGCTGGACGGCCCCGACGCGGTCTATCAGGTGCCGCTGCCGGAACCGAATGAGGCCAAGCGCGCGATCCTGTCGAGCTACACGAAAGAGCACAGCGCCGAATACCAGGCGCAGGCGCTGATCGATCTGGCGTTCCGGATGCGCGCGCGTGTGCCCGATCTTGCTGCGGTGCAGCGGATCGTGATCCACACCTCCCATCATACCCATTACGTGATCGGCACCGGCGCCAACGATCCGCAGAAGCTGGACCCGAAAGCGTCGCGGGAGACGCTGGACCATTCCATCATGTACATGTTCGCGGTCGCGCTGCAGGACGGGCGCTGGCACCATGTGGACAGCTACGCGCCGAAGCGCGCCGCGCGGCCCGATACGGTGGCGCTGTGGCACAAGATCGAAACCCGGGAAGACCCGGTCTGGACCGCGCGCTACCACGAGACCGATCCCGACAAGCTCGCCTTCGGCGGGCGGGTGGAGATCACCTTGCAGGACGGCACCACCATCATCGACGAACTGGCGGTCGCCAACGCCCATCCCAACGGCGCGCGCCCGTTCGGCCGCGACGACTACATCCGCAAGTTCCTGACCATGACCGAGGGGCTGATCTCGGCGCGCGAGTCGAACCGCTTCCTGGAAGTCGCGCAGGATTTGCCGCGGCTGCCGGCGGGCGAGCTTGCCGCGCTGAACGTGGCGCTGCCGGCCGGGCATCTGAAGGACAGCAAGCCGGGCATCTTCTGACCCACGGAGGACTGAAACCATGAGCGAGACCGCAACCCCGAACCGAGCCAAGAAATCCGTCGCCCTGTCCGGCGTGATGGCCGGCAACACCGCGTTGTGCACCGTCGGGCGCACCGGCAACGACCTCCATTACCGCGGCTACGACATCCTGGACGTGGCCGAGGCCGCCGAGTTCGAGGAGATCGCCCATCTGTTGATCCATGGCAGCCTGCCGAACCAGGCCGAGCTGCGCGCCTACAAGGCGAAGCTGAAGGCGCTGCGCGGCCTGCCGGCTGCGGTGAAGGACGTGCTGGAGGCCTTGCCGGCGGCGGCGCATCCGATGGATGTGATGCGCACCGGCGTGTCGGCGCTGGGCTGCGCGCTGCCGGAGAAGGACGATCACAACCATCCCGGCGCGCGCGACATCGCCGACAAGCTGATCGCCTGCCTCGGCTCGATGCTGCTCTATTGGTACCATTGGGCGCATAACGGCCGCGCGGTGGATGTGGAGACCGACGATCCCTCGATCGGCGGACATTTCCTGCATCTGCTGCATGGCGAGCCGCCCTCGGCCAGCCAGATACGGGCGATGCATACTTCGTTGAATCTGTACGCGGAACACGAGTTCAACGCGTCCACCTTCGCCTGCCGGGTGGTGGCGGGGACGGGGGCCGACATGCACTCGGCGATCACCGCCGGCATCGGCGCGCTGCGCGGACCCAAACATGGCGGCGCCAACGAAGTCGCCTTCGAGATCCAGAAGCGCTACGACACGCCCGACGCCGCGGAGGCAGATATCCGCGCCCGCGTCGCGGCGCGCGAAGTCATCATCGGCTTCGGCCATGCGGTCTATACCATCGCCGACCCGCGCAACCGGATCATCAAGGAGGTCGCGCGGCAGTTGTCGGCGGAAGCCGGATCGCTGAAGATGTTCGCGATCGCCGAGCGGATCGAGGCGGTGATGGCGGACGCGAAGAAGATGTTTGCCAATCTCGACTGGTACAGCGCGGTTTCCTATCACATGCTGGGCGTACCGACGGCGATGTTCACGCCATTATTCGTGATCGCGCGCACCACCGGCTGGGCGGCGCATGTGATCGAACAGCGCATCGACGGCAAGATCATCCGCCCCACGGCGAACTATGTGGGGCCCGAGGATCTGCGTTTCGTGCCGCTCGATCAGCGCGGCTGAAACGGGCCGCGCCGTCGCGATTGCGGCGGCGCGGTCACGGCTGCGAAAAAACCTGCATCGCGTTCTACCGAATCGATTGCTTTTTGTTGACATCGTGACGCGACTCGCTGATAGCGGAGTCGTCATGCAATTGCACGATTCGCGCGGTTGCATGTGTTCAAGAGAAGGACGGTCGATGGACCGCTACCTCGGCCACGCACCGATCGGCAACATCAGTTCCGCACGCTACGCGTGCGTGACCCAGCATCGGGTTTTCCCCGCGCCGGATCGTCCTTGCGACGTAACCAGAAATCACGGCTTCAACAGGAGATCTACCAGGTGAGCAGCGAGGACAGCGAAGCGACCCGCGCCCAGCCGATGGCGATGCGCGCCGGCGGACGCAAGACCGCGGCGAAGAAAGCGGGCGGACGTAAGGCCGCCGCCAAGAAGACCGGCACCCGCAAGGCGGCCGCGAAGAAGACCGGAACCCGCAAGGCCGCCGCGAAGAAAACCGGCACACGGAAAGCGGCGGCGAAGAAGACCGGTACGCGGAAGGTTGCGGCCAAGAAGACTGGCGCGCGCAAGGCCGCCGCCAAGAAGACCGGCACCCGCAAGGCCGCCGCCAAGAAGACCGGCACCCGCAAGGCCGCCGCGAAGAAGACCGGCACGCGCAAGGCTGCCGCGAAGAAGGCCAGCCCGCGCAAGGCCGCGGCGGCGAAGAAGGCCGTCGTACGACGCCCGCGCAAGAAGGCCGCCTCCATGGCAGCCCAGGCGCCGGAATCCGGCGCATCCGAAACCGAGGGCTAGGACGCTTTTCGATTCGGCACCGATGGGCGCGGGGGCAACCCCGCGCCCCTTGTGCTTTAAGGCGCGCAGGATTTCAGGAAAATGTGCTGAGCAGGTCATCGACCTGCGGCGCGGTCAGCAGCCGGGGCGAGGCACCGCGCAGCAGCAGCGCCAGACGCGCCGCTTCCTCAAGCTCCTCGGCGGCGTAGACCGCATCCGTCAAGGTCTTGCCCGATACCACCGGGCCGTGATTGGCCAGCAGCACCGCGCGCGCATCCGCCGCCGCCGCCGCGATCGCCGGCTCCATCGCCGGATCGCCCGGCCGGTAATACGCAACCACCGGCAGCGCGCGGCCGACGCGCATCACGAAATACGGTGTCAGCGGCGGGATCGGCGCTTGCTCCCCCACCGCGGCGAGGCAGGCGATCGCGGTCGCCATGGTGGAGTGCAGATGCACCACCGCCCCCGCATCCGCGCGCGCGGTGTAGAAGGCGCGGTGCATGAACACCTCCTTCGAAGGCTTGTCGCCGCCGATATGGCGGAACGCCGCGTCCAGGCGCGAGAGCCGCGCCGGGTCCAGCCGACCGAGGCTGGAATTGGTCGGCGTGATCAGATACCCGTCCTCCAGCCGCACGCTGATATTGCCGGCGGACCCGACAGAAAAGCCGCGCGCGAACAGGCTCGCGGCCAATTCCGCCAGCCGGTCGCGGGTTTCGGTTTCGGTCATCCCAACACCTCGAACGCCTTCAGGAAGAAATCGCGGGCGCCGAAATTGCCTGATTTCAGCGCGAGCAGCAGCGCCGGCCCGTCGCCCTCGGCATAGGTCCAGGGCACGCCGGGATCGATCTCGGCGCCGATGCGCAACGCACGCACGCCAAGCCGCGCGACGATCGCGCCCGAGGTCTCGCCGCCCGCCACCACCAGGCGCCGCACGCCGCGCGCGACCAGGGTTGCGGCGATGCGCGCCATGGCGTCCTCGATCAGCGCACCGGCGGCGTCGCGGCCCAGGCGTTGCTGCACCGCCGCCACCGCATCGGGTGGGGCGGACGCGGCAATCAGGATCGGCGCGTCGGTGGGTTGCGCCGCGGCCCAGCGCAACGCCTCATCCGCCAGCGCTGCGGCGTTCGGGGTCTGCAACGGGTCGAGCGTATGCGCGGGCATATGTTCGCGCGCGAACGCCACCTGGCCCAGCGTGGCGCGCGAGCAGGAGCCGGCGAGGACCGCGCAGGCGCCGTCCACACGCGGCAAGGCGGCCGCGCTCGGCCGCGCGGGCAGCAACCCGGCGCGGCGGAAATTCTCCGGCAAGCCCATCGCCACGCCCGAGCCGCCGGTGATCAGCGCATGCGCGGCGGCGGCAGCGCCGATCGCGTGCAGATCGGCCTCGGCGACGGCATCGACGATGGCGTAGCGGCGGCCTTGTTCGGCAAGCGCGGTCATGGCGCGGCGGATCGCCTCCGGCCCTCGCGCGACGGTGGCATAGGGCACCAGGCCCACGGTGCCGTCGGTCTGGCGCGACAGCACGCGGACCAGATTCGCATCCGTCATCGGCGTCAGCGGGTGATGCTCCATGCCGGATTCGTTCAGCAGCGTGCTGCCCACGAACAGATGGCCCTGGAACACGCTGCGCGCATTGGCGGGAAAGGCGGGGCAGGCCAGCGCAAAACCGCCGCCGAGATCGCGCAGCAGCGCATCCGCCACCGGGCCGATATTGCCCTGATCGGTGCTGTCGAAGGTGGAGCAGTATTTGAAGAAGAACTGCCGCGCGCCGGCCGCGCGCAGCCAGGCCAGGGCGGCGCGGCTTTCGGCGACCGCCTGCGCCGGCGGCGCGGTGCGCGATTTCAATGCGATCACCACCGCGTCGGCGTCCGGCGCGGGCTCGGCCGCGGCGGGCACGCCGATGCGCTGCACCGCGGTCATGCCGTGCGCGACCAGCATGGCGGCAAGATCGGTGGCGCCGGTGAAATCGTCGGCGATGACGCCGAGGAGCATGGGGGGAACTCCGGAGACAGGTCAGGGAGCGATGCCGACCAGGACGAGCGGCACGGCAGGGACGCCGCGGCCCTCACGGATCAGGTTATAGAGTTCCTTCTCGTACCAGGCCACGCCGGTGGACATGCCCCGCTCCCCAGCACCGTCGCTGCCGGAAAGCGACCGCATCGGCACGATCTCCACCCCCACGTCGATCAGGTCACCGACGTAAAATGCAAGGTGCTTCACGAACAGATCATAGGCGACAGAGAAATACTTGCCGAACTGGACCTCCACGGCGATCCGATCCTTGACGAAGTCGGTCTGATTGTACGATCGGATCGCCCGCTCCCCGGCCGCTTCGATCGCCCGTTTCTGCTCTTCGGGTGGCAATGCGAGGGTGCGGCGAATCAATTTTGCGTCACGGGTCACATAGTAGGCGGCTGTGCGTTCGCGCCAGCCGCATGCGGTGAATTGGTCGCGGAGCGCCGCATTCATGGCCGTCGGATTGAACAGCTTCCGCCCTGGCATGGTCTTTTCATGGGATATCTTGGTGCGGTGGCTCTCGGCGTCCACGGCAGCCACCGCGGTTTCTATCTCGCCCCACAGCGCAGGCTTATGGACCTTGATAAACTCCCAGCCGTTCAGATGGGAGTAGTATTCCACAATGCGCACGTGCGCCTCCGGGATCAGGTCGCGCGGTGTCCGCCATAGGGAAGCGAGGGGTCGTACACGGGGCGGTCCATCGGGCGGGTCTTGAGGCGCCCAGCGCCCAGCAAGGCCACCCGCTCGCGGGCGATCTCGATATACTCGGCCACCACATCGCACCCGTAGCCGATACGGCCGTGCATCAGCGCTGCGACGACCGAGGACCCGACGCCAGCATAGGGGTCGAACACGGCATCGCCCGGCCGCGTCAGCGCCAGCACCA
>DAHWDR010000226.1:0-6005 GCA_027330745.1 Acetobacteraceae bacterium
GGCCCGCGTCGCCGCCGCCGCGGCCGCCACCCGCAGCGTCGCCGCCAGTCTGCTGTGGCAGGAATGGCTGGTGATCGGCCAGGCCCGGCTGCTCGCGGTCGATCTGATCGAGGGCACCCGCGAACGCCACCTGCTCGACCAGGCGCGCGCCCTGCTCGCCCATCGCTATGCCGCCACCAGCCGCGCGGTCGCGCAGGGCAATGCCAGCCTCGCCGCCATCTCGCCCGATCTTGCCGCGCTGACGGCCGCGGACCGGCGCGCCGCCACGCTGGCCCGGTTGCAGCAACAACGCCGCCACCAACTCGCTGCCCTGCTCGGCCTGGTGCCCGACGCGCCGCTGCGCCTGGCCGCTCGCCCCGCACTGCCGCCGTTGCCGCCGCCTGGGCCCCTACCCCCGCACCGCCCCGACCTGCTCGCCCTGCGCTATGGCTACCGCGCCGCCGACGCCACCCTGCGCGCCGCCATCCTGGCCCAGTTCCCGCGCCTGACCGTCGGCCTGACCGGCGGGTCCGATACCAGCAACGTCCGCAGCTTCGGCCCGCAGATCACGCTCGACCTGCCGATCTTCGACCGCAACCAGGGCCAGATCGCCATCGCGCGCGCCACGCGCCGCCAGCTGCGCGCCGAATACACGGCAAGACTGCAAATCGCCGCGGGCGAGATCCAGGCGCTGCGCGCCGAAACCGCCCTGCTGACCCGCCAGTTGCACCGCGCCGAGACCCAACTCGCCCGCGCCAGCCGCATCGCCACCGCCGCCACACGCGCCTTCCGCACCGGCAACCTGACCGAACGCGCCTATGTCGATTTCGTCGCCGCCCGCATCGCCGCCGCCCAGGAGGTCCTCGCCCTGCGCCAATCCCTGCTGGAACAACGCGTCGCCCTCGCCACCCTGACCGGCGCCGGGATGCCCGCGCTGCAGGTGCGGACATGAGCGCGGGCGGGCGATGCCGGGAACCCGCGGAAGGAAGGCCAAGGGGCGCTGCCCCCTGGACCCCCGCCAAGGGCACGCCCTTGGAATGCTTCTGTTTTGGTTTGGAGCGGATGGGGGGCGGCGCGGGTCTCGGCGCGATGGCTGCGTGGCAGCCGCCACGCCGAGACCCGCACCGCCCCCCATCCGCTCCAACCCAAAGTAGCGGGGTCCAGGGGACGAGTCCCCTGGCGGGGGGTCCAGGGGGGCAGCGCCCCTCTGGCCTTTCCTCCGCCGGTCCCCGGCATCGCCCGCCCACTCTCCTCCTCGCTCTGCTGCTGGTTGCCGCCGCGCCGTCGGTGTTGGTCAGGACGGAGCTGCCCAGCCGGGGCCGGTTGCCAAGGCAGGTGGTGGCGTGGGGCGTGGCGCGGCCTGCGCCCGGGGGCATGGTCAGTTTGGCCGTGCAACATGCCGGCGTGTTGGCGCGGCTGGACGTGGAGCCGGGGCAGCGCGTGGCGGCGGGGGTAGCGCTGGCGCAGGTGGCCGCCAGCCCGGCGGTGATGGCGCAGTATCGCCAAGCCTTGGCGGCGCTGCGTCTGGCGCGCGCCGAGCGGACCCATGTTGCCCAGCTCCGCGCCCAGCATCTGGCCACCACCGATCAGCTGGGCCGCGCCGACAAAGCGGTGACCGATGCGCTTTCCGCGCTGGACGCGCTGCGTCACGAAGGCGGCACTGCTCCCACCGAGACCGTGCGCGCGCCGTTTCCCGGCGTGGTCACCGCGATTGCCGTCACCCAGGGCCAGGCCGTGGCCGCCGGAGCACCGCTGATCGCGCTCAGCCGAAGCGGCGCGCTGCTGGTGACGGTGGGGATTCCGCCGGCGCAGGCCGGGCAGGTCCATCCCGGCGCCACGGCGCGCCTGACGCCGCTGGACGGCGGCGCGACGCTGGCGGGCCGGGTGGTGGGCGTGGGCGGAATGTTGAACCCGGCGACGCATCTGGTGGATGCCGTCATCGCGCCGGCGGCCGGTGATCCTCTGGGCGGCGCGGCGTATCGCGCCACCATCCGCACCGGCTGGTTCCAAGGTTGGATCGTGCCGCGCGATGCGGTGCTGACGGATGCGCGTGGCGCCTTTGTTTACCAGGTCGGTCCGCATGGCGCGGCGCGGGTGCCGGTCCGGGTGGTGGGCGAGCAGGGCGCGCGCACGGCGGTCCGCGGCAAGATCGCGCCTTCCCTGCCCCTGGTCGTGTCCGGCAACTACCAGCTGACCCCCGGCATGGCCGTGCGGACCGCCCCCTGATGGGGTTCGTCGCCCTGGTCGAGCGGCATCGCCGCGCGATTCTGCTGGTCATGGCTGCACTCGCCGCGGCCGGGATATACGCGGCCACACTGCTCCCGGTCGGGCTGTTTCCGCAGGTTTCCTTCCCGCGCGTACGGATCGAACTGGCGGCCGGGGACCGACCCGCGCGCCAGATGGTGCTGCTGGTTACCCGCAAGGTGGAACAGGCCGTCCGCAGCGTGCCCGGATTGCGCGCGGTGCGCTCCACCACCTCGCGCGGGTCGGCCCAGGTGCAGCTGGATTTCGGCTGGGGCCGGAACATGATCCAGACCACGCTGGAGGTGCAGCAGGCAATCAACGATGTCATGCCGGACCTGCCCCGCGGCACCACCGCCAGCGTGCTGCGGATGGACCCGACCAGTTTCCCGATCGTCTCGTACGGCCTGACCTCGGCCACGGTCACCCCAACCCGGCTGCGTGCGCTGGTGCGGTTCCAGCTGGCCCCCCTGCTATCCGCGATCCCCGGGGTGAAGCGGGTCGGGGTAGAGGGCGGGGCGACGCCGGAAATCCACGTCCTGGTCGATCCGCATCGGTTGGCCGCGGCGGGCCTCGCGCTGCAAGATGTCGTGGCCGCCTTGCGCGCCGACGGCGTGCTGAGCGCGGTCGGACGGGTCGAGGACCATGACAAGCTGTTTCTGGTCCTGGTCAACGACACTTACCGCACCCTGACCCGGCTGCGCGCCACCGTGTTGCGGGCCGGGCCGGGCGGGGTGGTGACCTTGGGCGACGTGGCCCGGGTGGAACGCAGCGTGGTGCCGCAATGGGTGCGGGTGACGCAGGACGGACATCCGGCCGTCCTGTTCAACGTGTACGAGCAGCCGGGCGGCAACGCGGTGCGCATCGCCGGTGCCGTGCGCCGCATCATCGCCCGCTTCCCGATGCCGCCCGCGGTGCGCGTGCGGTCCTGGTACGACCAATCGATCCTGGTCACGCAGTCGGCCGCCAGCGTGCGCGACGCGGTGCTGATCGGTCTCGGCCTGGCCGGTCTGGTGTTGCTGGCGTTCCTGCGCAGCTGGCGCGTGACGCTGGTCGCGGTCATGACCGTCCCCGCGACATTGGCGATCACCATTCTGGTGCTGCGCCTGATCGGACAGAGCTTCAACATCATGACCCTGGGCGGCATCGCCGCCGCGGTCGGCCTGGTAATCGACGACGTGATCGTGATGATCGAGCACATCGCCCGCCGCGCCGGTGCCGGGGCGGCAACGTCGGAGACGCGGCTGCTGGTGCTACCTGCTGCGCGCGAGTTCCTGGTGCCGCTATCCGGCTCCAGCTTCGCCACCATCATCGTGTTCATCCCGCTGGCGTTCCTGGGCGGGGTGACCGGAGCGTTCTCGCGCGCGCTGGCGCTGACGATGGGGGCGGCGCTGGTGATCTCGATGCTGCTGACATTGTTCGCGGTGCCGTTGCTGGCGCGCGGGCTGGTGGATTTCGCGCGCTGGCGCGACCCGGCCGCGGCGGGGCCGGGGCGGATCGGGCGGGCGCATCAGCGCCTGCTGCGCGCGCTGATCCTGCGGCCCTGGGTGCTGCCGCTGCTGCTGATCCCGCTGCTGGCGCTGGGCTATGTCGCGTATCGCCAGGTGCCGACCGGCTTCATGCCGGCGATGGACGAAGGCGGGTTCGTGATGGACTACCACACCCGCCCGGGCACATCGCTGACCGAGACCGACCGCGAACTGCGCCAGATCGAGGCGATCCTGCGCAAGGACCCAGCCGTGGACACGTTCTCCCGCCGCACCGGCATGGGGCTGGGCGGCGATCTGAACGAACCCAACCAGGGCGACTTCTTCGTCCGCCTGACCGCATCCGCGCGCCCGCCGATCCAGACGGTGATGGCCCGCATCCGCCGCCGCATCCACGCGCGGGTCCCCGGCGTGACCGTGGATACCGCCCAGCTGATGAGCGATCTGATCGGCGATCTGACCGCGGTTCCGCAGCCGATCGAAATCAAGCTGTTCGACCCCGACGACACCGCCGCCCTGATCCCGACCGCGCGTCGCGTCGCCGCCGCCATCGCCCGGCTGCGCGGTGTGATCGAGGTGCATAGTGGCGTGGTGCTGGCCGGCGACGCGCTGGACGTCCGGATCGACCCCGCGCGGGCCGCGTTGCAGGGCGTCACCCCGGCCGCCGTGCGGTCGCAACTGGCGGCGTATCTGACCGGCACTGTCGCCGCCCTGATCCCGACGGCGCACCGGATGGAAGGCGTGCGCGTGTGGCTGCCGTCCCGCTTCCGCGCGACGACCGCCGAACTGGCCGCGCTGCCGATACGTGCGCCAATGGGGGCGCCAACGGGAACACCGGGCGGCGCCTTGTTTCCGCTGTCGATGGTGGCGCGGCTGCGCCAGGTTTCGGGGCAGCCGGAGATCGACCGCGATAACCTGCAACAAATGGTCGCGGTCACGGGACGGATCCAGGGACGCGGCATCGGCGCGGTGATTGCCGATGTCCGGACCGTGCTGGCGCGGCCCGGGATGCTGCCGCCGGGGATGCGGTTCACCTTGGGCGGGCTGTATCAGCAGCAACAGATCGCCTTCGCCGGGCTGATCCGGGTGTTCCTGGCGGCGCTGGTGGCCGAGTTCGTGTTGTTGCTGGTGTTGTATCAGCGGTTCTGGCTGCCGGTGATCGTGATCGGCTCGGCGTTGCTGTCCACCACGGCGGTGTTCACCGGGTTGTGGGTATCGGGGGTGGCGCTGAACATCACGGCGCTGATGGGGATGACGATGATCATCGGCATCTCGTCGGAACTGGCGATTTTCTATGTGTCGGAATATGTGGAACTGGCGCGGCATATGCCGGCGCGCGAGGCGCTGGCGGCGGCGGCGGGAAACCGGCTGCGGCCGATCGCCATGACCACCCTGGCGGCAATCCTGACCTTGCTGCCGCTGGCGCTGGCGCTCGGTGCGGGATCGGGGATGCAGCAGCCGCTGGCGATCGCGATCATCTCCGGGTTGTTGTTGCAGTTCCCGCTGGTTTTGCTGGGGGTGCCGGTGGCGATCGGGTGGACGTTACCGCGGCAGCGGCCGGGGCTGCGCTGAGAATCGCGCCGGATCGGGAAGACGCCGCCTGCATCTCTGCGATCAGTCGCGGAACCCGGTGCGATCGGTGCCGCGATACAGGACCTGTTGCTGACGTGCCGTGATCGCTGCGTGCAGGGCCAGGGACGCGGGATCAAGATCGGCGCAAGGCGGGGGTTCGTGGTCGAAATGACCGAACCGGTCCTGGCCGCGGACCAGGGTGGCGCTGTCGCGCGGCCCGGCGATCTGGCGGAGCGAGGTGGGAATGTAGCGGATCGCAAGGCCGATGCGGCGATCGGCGGAGCGGTTCGGCTCCGACCCGTGGAACAGCAGGACGTGATGAAGCGAGGCCTGGCCGGGGGCAAGTTCCACCAGGACCGCGTCCCGTTCGTCCACGGCGACCTCCAGCTCCTGCCCGCGGGTCAACAGGTTGTCGGGATCGAAGGTGTCGCGATGGCCGACTTGCGCGCGATGCGTGCCGGGGACGAATTTCATGCAGCCGCTGACGCGGTTGGCCGGCGTGAGCGCGAGCCACAACGTGGTGACGTCCGGCGCGCTGAGCCCCCAATAGGTCGCATCCTGGTGCCACGAGACGAACCCCGCGTCGGCGGCTTCCTTGATGAAGAACGTGGTGGACCAGCACAGCAGGTCCGGGCCGAGCACGTCGGCAACGGCGTCCAGGATGCGCGGATGGCGGATCAGGTCGTTGAGCCAGGGAAACAGCAGATGCGGCTTGTGGCGCATCGC
>DAHWDR010000233.1:0-1987 GCA_027330745.1 Acetobacteraceae bacterium
CTGACCGTGTTCGAGGTGAAGCGGGAGGGGGACGCGCTGCTGGTGTTGCTGCCGGGGTAGCCGCTCAGGGCGCGAATTCGGTGGCGAACTCGGCGTTGATCGCGGCGAAGCGGGCCGGGTCGAAGCCGGTGGTCCGCTCCATCGCGTCCATCGCCTCGAAATAGCGGGAGTTCTCTCCCGGGATGGTCCATTCCAGCAGCCGGCCCGCGGTGGTGCCGGTGTTGGTGAAGCCGTGCATGGTGCCGCGCGGGACGAAGGCCAGGGTGCCGGGGCCGATATCCGACTCCTGGTCGCCGACGGTCAGGTGATAGGTGCCGTCGAGGACGAAGAAATACTCGTCGCGGTCGAGGTGCCGGTGCAGCGGCGGGCCCTGGCCGGGGGCCAGGGTGGCGATGACGGCGGAGAAGCTGCCGCCGGTCGCCTCCGCCCCCAGCATCACCCGCATGTCGATCCCGAACGGGCGGATCGGCACGGCGGTTTCCGGCGTGACGATACGCGGGACGAGCGGTTCCATGGGGCGTCTCCCTGTCGGTGGTCGGACTGTCGGTGGTCGGAACGGGGTCAGTAGCGGCGGTAGAGCATCGCCAGCCGGCCCTGGATCTTCACCCGCTCGGCCGGGAAGATCCGCGTTTCGTGCTTCGGGTTGGCCGGCTCCAGCGCCACCGAATTGCCGCGCCGGCGCAGCCGCTTCAAGGTGACCTCGGAATCGTCGATCAGCGCCACCACGATCTGCCCGTTCTCGGCGGTGTCCCCGCGGCGGATGACGACGGTGTCGCCGTCCAGGATGCCGGCGTCGATCATCGAATCGCCGGCGACTTCCAGCGCATAATGCTCCCCCAGCGGAAGCTGGGCGGTGGGGATGTCGATATAGGCGGCCGGGTCGCGCAGCGCCTCGATCGGCAGGCCGGCAGCGATGCGCCCATAGAGCGGCACCTGCATCGCCGGCGCGTCCGCGCTGGGCCGCGTGCCGGCGATGCGGGGCGCGAAATCCCCCTGGATGATGGTCGGGGCGAAGCCGCGCCCCTCCCCCTCCGTCGCGGCGGGGGCGGGCGCGGCGCGCGCGGCCATGTCGTCGGGCAGCCGCAGCACGTCCAGCGCGCGGGCGCGGTGATGGTGGCGGCGGATGAACCCCCGCTCCTCCAGCGATTGGACCAGGCGGTGGATGCCGGATTTGGAGCGCAGGCCAACCCCTTCCCGCATCTCGTCGAAGGAGGGGGCGATGCCGGTTTCCCGGAGGCGGCCGTCGATGAACAGCAGCAGGTGGCGCTGCTTGCGGGTCAGCATGGGGCGAGGCACCTTTCACATGCGCGGGCACGGAACAGAGTAGCAACCGCTTGCGTTCTGCATTGGTTCGTTCGCCGCGTCAAGCATTTTCATTGCCGGAGGCCTCGCCATGCACGGCGCCGTCGCCGCCCTGGACCAGGGCACCAGCTCCACCCGCTGCCTGATCTTTGCCCCTGACGGGCGGGTGCTGGGGGCGGCGCAGCGCGAGCACCGGCAGATCTTTCCCGAGCCCGGCTGGGTGGAGCACGACCCCGAGGAGATCGCGGCCAATGCCGAGGCGGTGGCGGCGGAGGCGCTGGCGGCCGCGGGGCTGAAGCCGGCGGCGCTGGCGGCGCTGGGGATCGCCAACCAGCGCGAGACCACGCTGCTGTGGGACCGCGCCAGCGGGGCGCCGCTGCATCATGCGCTGGTCTGGCAGGATACGCGCACCGACGCGCTGGTGGCGGCCTATGCGGCGGACGGCGGGATCGACCGGTTCCGCGCCGCCACCGGCCTGCCGCTGGCCAGCTATTTCAGCGCGGTGAAGCTCCGCTGGCTGCTGGATCATGTCCCGGGGGCGGCGGCGCGGGCGGAAGCGGGGGAGATTGCGTTCGGCACCATCGACAGTTGGCTGGCCTGGCGGCTGACCGGGCGGCATGTGACGGATGTGACCAACGCCAGCCGCACCCTGCTGATGAACCTGGGCACGCTGCAATGGGACCCC
>DAHWDR010000263.1:0-1677 GCA_027330745.1 Acetobacteraceae bacterium
TGGCCGACGATGTCCTCGGCCAGTTGCGCGACTTCGATCAGCTTATCGAGATCGATGCCGGTGGCGATGCCCATTTCCTCGCACAGGAACACAAGGTCCTCGGTGCAGACATTCCCCGCCGCGCCCTTGTGCGCGGCGAACGGACAGCCGCCCAGGCCGGCCACGGTGGCATCGTAGATACGCACCCCCATCTCGAGACCGGCATAGGCGTTGGCGATGCCCATGCCACGGGTGTCGTGGAGATGCAGCGACAAGGTCAGGTCGGGGTAGCGATTGCGGACCTTGCCCACCAGCGCGCGCACCGATTGCGGCGTGGCCCAGGCCATGGTGTCGGCCAGCGACAGGATGCGCGGCGGCGTGCCGTGCTCGGCGGCGATCTCCAGCAGCGTGGCGATCATGTCCAGCACCCGCTGATGCGGGATTTCGCCCTCGAAGTTGCAGCCGAACGCAGCCATGATGCCGGCGCGTTCCAGGGGGATGCCGAGTTCTTTGTACATCCGCAGGGTTTCGTGCGCGGCGCGGATGTTGTCTTCCAGCGAACGCTGCTGGTTGCGTTTCAGGAACGTCTCCGACGCGGTGAGCGAGAACGATCCCTGGATGTCCAACCGCCCGGCGGCGATGGCGCGCTTCAGCCCTTGCAGGTTCAGCCATAAGGCCGTGTATTCCACCCCGGGTTTGCGCTTGAACCCGGCCACCACGGCGTCGGCGTCGGCCCAGCCGGGGACGCGGGCGGGGTTCACGAAGGACGCCGCCTGGATGTGGTTGATCCCGGTTTCCGACAGCGCGTCGATCAGTTCGATCTTGCGCGCGGTTGGGATCGGGCCTTTCTCGAACTGGAAGCCTTCGCGCGGGCCTTCCTCGTTGATCTGCACGCTGGCGGGAAGGTCGGACACGACGGATGCTCCTTTGGCGCTTCGCGGCAGCCTAGCACCCGTCCGTCCCCGCGGGCTACGGCCGCACCAGGTTCCCCGGCGCCCGCCCATCCAGCACCGCCGCGATGCCGTCCAGCACCAGGTACCCCATCGCATCGCGCGTCTCACGCGTGGCCGATCCCAGATGCGGCAGCAGCACCACGTTTTCCAGCGTGCGGTACTCCGGGTGCAGCGCCGGTTCGTTGTTGTAGACGTCGAGCCCCGCCGCCGCGACCTGGCCCGATCGCAGCGCCGCGATCAGCGCCGCGTCGTCCACCAGCGTCCCGCGCGCCGCGTTCGCCACGATCGCGCCCCGCGGCAGCCGGGCGATTCGTTCCGCGTTGAGCCATGCCCGCGTGCCGTCCCCACCCGGCGCCTGCAGCGACAGCACGTCGCAGACCGGCAGGAAGGTGTCGTCGGAACCGTGAAACACCGCCCCCTGTTCCAGCTCAGGCGGCAGGCGCTGCTGGTCCAGGTAGTGCACCTCCATCGCGAACCCGCGCGCCATCCGCGCCAATTCCCGCCCGATCCGCCCCAGCCCGAAAATCCCCAGTCGCCGGCCCGAGACTTGCGTGCCGATCAGCTGCGTCGGCGCCCAGCCCGCCCAGGTGCCGGCGCGGACCATCCGCTCCCCTTCGCCCGCCCGGCGCGCGGCGGCCAGGATCAGCAGCATCGCACATTCGGCGGTGGCGACGGACAGCACGTCCGGCGTGTTGCACACCCCGATCCCGCGCGCGGCGGCGGCGCTGACGTCGATGTGATCGAA
>DAHWDR010000265.1:0-2782 GCA_027330745.1 Acetobacteraceae bacterium
GGGCCAGGCGCTGGACCACGTAGCGGCCGATGAAGCCGGAGCCGCCGAACACCGTCGCCACGCTGCGCGTCGTCATTGCTGTCTGTCCCTCGGTTGCGCCGGGCATCTGAATAGGAGTGTCCGGCCGGCGCCTCAAGCGGCCACGATCGTCCTTCCCGTCGGGGTCGGCCCGGAATCTGCCGTCTCCGCGCCGGCGGTTGGACCGGGATGGGCCGGGCAGGCCGCAACGGTGGGCTTTACGGGCGGCGGGGCGGGACCTATCACCGCAGCCGATGGGGCGTCGCCAAGTGGTAAGGCAGCGGATTTTGATTCCGCCATGCGGAGGTTCGAATCCTCCCGCCCCAGCCAGGCAATTTCTCCCTGCAAAAGCAGTGTATTATGGGATACGAGACCGGCGCCCGTGGAGCCGTTCGGTGAGCCATAGGGGCCGAACTTGGGGCACGTCAGGAGGCGAGGCGCATAGAGCGTTCGCCGCGGCCCGCGCCGCGGCCTCGGCAGCCATGCAAAGTGCCGTCCTGGACCTGCGGTTCAGGTAATCTCCGGGCAGACCGCAGCCAAGGTCGTCCTCACCCGGTGCAGGCTCATCGCCATAAGCGGCGGCGTGACGCTGACCTCCGTAAAGCCGAAGTTCGCGTAGTACCCGACAAGATCCGGCCGGGCAGGATGAACCGCGAAAAGCCGGCAGCCAGCAAGCTGCGCGATCTTGACCGTTTGTCCCATGGCATGAAGCACCAGGTCTCGGCCTAACCCTCTTTTCTGGCGGCGCACTGAAACCGCGACCTGCGCCAGCAGCACACAGCTTACAGGGTCCGGAGCGTTCCGACGCAGAGGCCCAGGAAGCGGGGTTCGGACGATAGACCCCACCGTGAGGGCATAGAATCCCGCAACCTCTCCGGACGTTGTGGACGCTACGTACGTCCTTGTGTCATCACGTCGATGATTCGAAAAGGCGCGCTGTTGCAGCCAGGAGTTCCTGACCGGATCCCCGCAGTCGAAATCGTTGACTTGCAGCCCATCGCGCAGAATCGAAATTGCTATTTGCTCGGATATTTCACCCGTCAGAGTTACTTCCGGCTCCTTATCAACCATTCCGTAACGGCCTTTCTGGGCGGCTGGTTTTCATCCTCGTCAAGCAGTCGTTCGATTGCCGACCAGGCCTCCTCGGAGGCGTAGAACACGCGTGGAACGGCAACCGCCCGTTCGGCGGCTTCGATGCCGTGAGTCAGCAGAAAATCGCTGACCGTGGTGTGCCGAGCTTGGGCGGCGGCGGTAAGAAGCGCCTTTGCGTTCTGGGTCACCCGAACCTCGATGCGTTCCGCCTTTGCCGCCTTTTCCGTAACGGTAACCAATTTAAGAATCCCTCATATCCATCGTGAAGTTCTTCGGCCCAGCATGGGTGACGCATAGCGTACGGACATCGCCCGTGCAAGAGCAAACCGGCGAATGCCCGTACATTTTTCCCTCTGCGGTGACCGGTCTGCTGCCCGGGCGGGGGGCGTTGCAGCCGGACGATCGGGCAGGATGGTGGCGCGAAATGGGGTTCGGTGGTCCAATCCTGTGGACGACAGGCGCCCAATCAGCCGTGCGCTGGCCGCGATTTATGGGCGAAACCAACTGCTTGGCAAGATTCGGGAGGAAGCGTCCTCCCGCCCCAGCGAGCACGGGTGCCTGGACATAGAGCGAGATCGGACCCTCTCACCGCGCCGGAAGCCGCGGCTTGCGCGCCCGCCGCGGCCGCGGTGTCGCTGCCGCGTGTGCCTCCGCCGGCGGGGGAGCGGCGGCGCGGGCTGGTTTCGGCCCTGCCCCGGCCGCGCTCCGCTTGCGCGGGGACCCGCCGGCGCGCGCGGCCGGCCGCTTGACACCGCTCCGCGCCGGGGCCGGTTCGGGCTGGCGCGGCCACAGCCACGCGGCGACCAACCCGCCGGCCATCAGCGCCACCCACAGCGGATGCGCCCAGGCGAGCCTGTCCCCATAGAACCCGGCGATCCGCAGCACCGCGCCCGTGTCCAGGATCAGGGCGGCGAGAAAGACCACGAGTGCCAGAAGGGGAACGATGCGCCGCATGCGCGGCCAGGGTGGCCCGCCCGGCCCGCGGAACGCAAGGACCGGCGTGTCGTCCGCCGGCCTACGCGCCCCCGGCCAGCACGTAGCGCGTGCTGCGCCCGCCCCCCGGCGCCTTCGCCAGGATGCCGCGCTGGAGCAGATCGTCGATTTCCCGCAGCGCGGTGTCCTGCGAGCAACCGGCGAGCCCGGCCCAGCGCGAGGAGCTGAGACCGCTCTCCATCCCCGCCAGCAGCCGATCGAGCATCGCGCGCTGCCGTGGGGTGAACGTCGCGCCGGCATGTGCCCCCCAGAAGCGCGCCGCCCGCAATGCCGGCGCCAGCCGGTCGCCGGCGGCATCCAGGGCCCGATCGAGGCAACCGAGGAACCACGCCAGCCAAGGGGTGATGTCGAGCCCCCCCGTTTGGGCCGCCTCCAGCGCGGCCTGATAGGCGTCCGGCTCATGATGCAGCCGCGCGGACAGGCTGTAGAACCGCGTCCCTCCCGGCTCGGAGACGGTGAGCAGGCGGTCGGTGAGCGCGCGGGCGATGCGACCGTTGCCACCGTCGAACGGCCGCAACGCCGCGAACCAAAGATGCGCCACCCCGGCCTTCAGCACCGGATCGAGCGGGGAGGCGGCGTCGCACCACGCCAGGAAGCCGCGCATCTCCCGATCCAAACGCTCCGGCGCCGGCAGCGGGATCGGCACCTGCTGGACCGGATCGCGCGACGGCGGCATCGG
>DAHWDR010000268.1:0-9780 GCA_027330745.1 Acetobacteraceae bacterium
TCGATGCCGCCCTGTTCGCACAGATCGATCCAGCGCCAGAAACCGGCGGCGGTTGCGAACGGGAACTCGGCGAGCCCGATCCCGAAAGCGATCTTGCGTGCCATCGCCGGCTCCGTGTGGTGACGCGCCAGCGTAGCCGGGCGCAGGCGGTTGGGCGAGGGGTGCCGCGCGGTGCTCCGGGGCGCGGATTGCCCAGCCCGCGCCATTACCTCGCCATTGCCCTCCCCGCTCCCACGCGCCACTCTCCCGCGCAAGAAACCCGCCGAGGAACGCCCTGTCCGCCACCTCCCTCCGCCGCGCCCCGCCGCGCGCCGCGGCCTATGGCGCCGATGTCTGGCGCTTACTGTTCGCCGGCTTCGCCATCTTCACGGTTCGCTGGGGCGAGGCCCTGGCCTCGGCCGTGTTCGTCTTCCAGCGCACCCACGCCCCGTTCCTGGTGGCGATGATGATGCTGCTCCGTCTGCTGCCGATGGGCCTGTTCGGCGCCCCGATCGGCGCCTGGGCCGAACGATTCCCGCACCGCACCGCGCTCGCGCTGACCATCGTGATCCTGGGCGCCGCCTCGGCGAGCCTCGCGGTGCTCGGCTTCGCCGGACATCTGACGGTGTGGGAGGTCGGCGTCGCAAGCTTCGTCAACGGTCTCGGCTGGGCCGCCGACAACCCGGTGCGCCGGGTGGCGCTGGGCGCCGCGGTGGGCAACGAGCGCATGGGCCGGGTGATGTCGCTGGATGTCGCCGCCACCACCGGCAGCCGGATGCTCGGCCCGGCGATCGGCGGCACGCTGCTCGCCTGGGGCGGGATCGGCAGCGTGTTCACGCTCAGCGTGGCACTGTATGCCGCCGCGCTGGCGGCAACCCTCGCGGTGCGCGGCGGGCGAGTGGCGGGGATGGCGGCGGGCGGACCGGTGCTGGCCGGGATCGTCACCGGCCTCGGCGTCGCCCGCCGCGATCCCCGCCTGTTCGGCGTGCTGCTGGTCACCGTGATCTACAACGTCTTCGCCTGGCCGTTCACCAGCATGGTCCCGGTGATCGCCGAGACCAATCTGCATCTCGGCGCCGCCGGCACCGGCGTGCTGGCCAGCATGGACGGAGTGGGCGCGCTGCTGGGGGCGATCGCGCTCGCCGCCTTCGTCCGCCGGCGTCAGTACGCGGGCGCGTATCTGGGCGGGGTGATTTCCTACACCGCGCTGCTGATGGTGTTCGCGCTGATGCCGAACCCGATCCTGGCGGGCGTGGCGCTGGTCGCGACCGGGCTGGGCGGCGCCGGGTTCAGCGTGATGCAGGCCACGCTGGTCTATTTGTTCGCCCCCGCCGAGATGCGCGGGCGGATGCTGGGCGTGCTGACCGTCTGTATCGGCGCCGGGCCGATCGGATTCCTGGCGCTGGGCTGGGCGGCCAACCTGTTCGGCGCGCGCGCCGCCACGCTGGGCACCGGCGCGCTGGGGCTGGCGGCGCTGGCCGTGACCTTCCCCTGGTGGCGGGCGATCGGGGCGGTGACGCCGCCGCCGTTCGGTTCTATGCCCCGCGCATGAACGACCCCACCAGCTTCTGGCTGATCCGCCACGCCCTCGTCGAGGAAAACGCCCGCGCGATGCTGTATGGCACGCTGGACGTGGAACTCTGCCCCACCGACCTGATCGCGCAGGCGCCGGTCTATGCCGCGCTGGCCGCGCGTCTGCCGCGGCCGGCGCGCTGGATCGTGACCCCGCTGTCGCGCACCCGGCGCACCGCGCAGGCGATCTTCGCCGCCGGCTACCCGGCCGCGCCGCTGGCGGTGGAACCCGACCTGATCGAGCAGCATCTGGGCGACTGGCAGGGCCTGCCGCACGCCGAACTGCCCGCCCGGCTCAGCCTGCACCCGCACGCTTTCTGGCCCCTGGGCGGCGAGGAATCCCCACCCGGCGGGGAGAGCATGGCGGCGGTGATCGCCCGTGCCGGGGCGGCCCTGGAACGCCTGGCCGCCGCCCATCGCGGGGGGGAACTGGTCATCGTCAGCCATGGCGGCACGATCCGCGCGATGGTCGCGCATGCGCTGGGGATCGCGGCCGACAATGCGCTACATCTGGCGGTCCAGAACCTGGGGTTGACCCGGCTGGAGCGGCATCCGGCGGGCTGGCGCGTGGTCTCGGTCAACGAACTCCCGGGATATTGACCGATCGTCATGCCGACGACTCCATCGGCCGTGCTATGGGCGCGCCCCGGCCGTATGGCCCGCGGGAGGTTCGGATGAAGCGTTCCCTTTTCACCGTCGCGACGGCGTGGCTGGCGGCGCTGGCGGCCCTGCTACCCGGGCCGGCGCGCGCGCAGAACAACGTGCAGGCGCTGGTGGACCGCTCCACCCTGGCGCTGGAAGACGTGCTGGCGCCTGATTCCTCGAACCAGGCGATGGGGATGCTGCAGAACGCGCGCGCGGTGATGATCTGCCCGCGCATCTTCGAAGCCGGGTTCATCGTCGGCGGCTCGGGCGGGAACTGCGTGCTGGTGGCGCGCGCCGGCAACGGCACCTGGTCCTACCCCGCATTCTACGGCATCGGCAGCGCCAGCGTCGGCTTGCAGCTGGGGCTGAAGGATTCCGAGCTGGTGTTGATGGTGATGACCGATCGCGGCCTGAACGCGCTGCTGTCCAGCCATTTCAAGTTCGGGGCCGATGCGTCCGCGGTGGTGGCGACAATCGGCGGCGGCGTGCAAGGCGCGACCACCACGGCGGTGGGCGCGGATATCGTGGGCTACACGAAATCGCGCGGCGCCTTTGCCGGGCTGTCGTTGCAGGGCAGCGTGCTGGACGCGCGGCCGACCTGGGACCAGGCGTATTACGGCCAGCCGGTCGGGGCGCGGGCAATCGTGCTGCGAATGGCCGTCAGCAATCCCGGCGCCGAGCCGCTGCGCGCGTTGCTGACGCGCTATGGCGCGCCCTCCCCGACCCAGGGGCCAGCCCAGGCAGCTGGGCCCGCCGCCATGGCACCGGCCTACCCGGCCGAAACCGGCCCGTCCGGCGCACCGATGCCCTATGGCCAGCGTCCGGGCGCCTACCCCCAGCAGGGCGCCGCGGCTGGCGCGCCGATGCAACTGGCGCCCACCGCGCCGGTGCAACAACAGTCGCTGCCGCCGCCCAGCCGCTGATCCACGCCACGCTGAGCGCCGCGCGTCCGCACCCGCCGGGGTGAAATGATCGAAAGGTGATCGCGGGAACTTGTGTTCCATCGCGCGGCACCGCACGCTGGCCGCAGGGAAGGCACGCAACCAGGAGACGCCGCAATGACAGCCCGGCGCGGAGGCGCGGTATGGCTTGCGCTGGCTGCCGCGTTGGCTGTCACGCCCGCAGCCGGCGCCGCACCGGCGACGCCGCCACCGATCGAGGTCTCCGCCGCCCCCATCGCGCCCTCCGGCATCGATCTCGCCGCTGCACCGGCGGCAAGCCAAACCCTGGGCGGCGCGGCGCTGGAGCCGAACGGCACGCCCGATCCGCTGGCCGCGCTGAACCAGCAGGCCGCCGGCGTCAGCCTGCAAAACGCCGCCGCCAACCCATATCAGCCAAATCTGGTCTATCACGGTTTCGATCTGTCATCGTTGCAGGGCACGCCGCAGGGCCTTGCGGTGTATGTGAATGGGATGCGCTTCAACCAGGCGTTCGGTGACACGCTGGACTGGGAGCTGCTGGCGCCGTTGGCGATCGCCGATCTGACCATCGAAGATGCCAATCCCGCCTTCGGCCTCAACGCACTCGGCGGCGCGCTGGTGGTGCGAATGAAGAACGGGTTCGACGACCCGGGCGGACGGGTCGATATCTCGGGCGGCTCGTTCGGCCGGATCGGTGCAACGGCGGAATATGGCCGGCAATCCGGCGATTGGGCGGTCTATGGCGCCGCCACGGAACGCCACGAGGCCGGTTGGCGCGACGATCAATCCTCCGACATCCAGGATTTCTACGGCGATCTGGGCGCGCGTCTGCCCGGCAGCGAATTCCATGTCAGTATCATCGTCGCCCATGCCGTGCTGAATGGGCCGGGCACCGCGCCGGTGCAGTTGATCGCGGCCGATCCGGCGGCGCAGTACACCGCGCCGAATTTGATCGCCAACCAATATGCCCGCCTTTCCGCGAGCCTGGATCACATGATCGGCGCGCATGACAGCCTGCGCGCCCTTGCCTACTACGATTACTTCCGCCAGCGGGTTGCCAACGGCAACGCACCGAACGATCTGCCCTGCGTCGGCAATCCCGGTTTTCTGTGCCAGGACGGCGGCACCGGCGCGCCCAGCACCACCACCGGCGGCACGCCGATCCCGAACTTCACCGGCAATGCGTATTATTCCGAGCTCGATCAGCAGACCACCGTCACCAATGGCTACGGCGCCAGCCTGATCCTGACCGACCGGCGTCATCTGTCCGGCCACGCAAACCGCCTGGTTGCGGGGTTCGAGTTCGATGGCGCGCAAACCGGCTTCGGCGGTGCCGGCCTGATCGGTGGGATCACTCCGGTCTCACGCGTGTTCATCGGCCCGGGTGTGACGATCGACGAACCGGGGACCAACATCCCGGTCTCGGTCGCGATCGGGAACGCCGCCTACGGCGCGTATCTGGCCGATACATTCCACGTCACCGCGAAGCTGGCGCTGTCGGCCTCGGCCCGGGTCAACCTGGCGGTGGTGGATCTGACCGATCGCGAAGGCGGCGCGCTGAGCGGGTATCATACGTTCCTGCATGTGAACCCGGCGATCGGCGCAAGTTACCAACTGACCCCCTTGCTGCGCGTCTATGCCGGATATTCCGAAGCCAACCGCGCGCCGACCCCGGCCGAACTGTCCTGCGCCGGCCCCGCGGATGCGTGCAGCCTGGCCAATTTCTTCGTTGCCGACCCGTCGCTGAAACAGGTGGTGGCGCATCGGTTCGAGGCGGGGCTGGCGGGCGAGTTCCTGCTGCCGCACGGCGCCAGCCTGCGCTACGATCTGGACTGGTATCGCACGATGCTGTCGGACGATATCGCGTTCATCACGGCCCCCACCCAGGGCCGCGCCTATTTCGCGAATATCGGCGACGTGCTGCGCCAGGGCGTCGATCTGGGGCTGCATCTGGACACCGGCCCGGTGCGGGCGTGGCTGCTGTACTCGCATGTGCTGGCGACGTATCGGAACGGGTTCACCGAATCGGGTGGCGCCAACCCCTATGCCAATGCCAACGGGACCATCGCCGTCCTGCCCGGCGACCATCTGCCCGGCATCGCCGCTGATACGTTACGCCTGGGGTTCGACTGGCAGGCGACCCGGCGCTGGAGCATCGGGGTTTCGGCGCTGGCGGTCGGCCCCAGCTATCTGTACGGAGATTCCGCCAACCTGGACAAAAAACTACCCGCCTACGCGGTGCTGAACCTGATCACGCGCTACCGGCTGTCGCCCACGGTGGAACTGTTCGGCAGCGTCGAGAACCTTACTGACCAGCGCTATTATACCTATGGCACGTATACGCAGCTGGGTTCGGTGCAGGTGGCGCAGGCGCCCGGCCTGACCAATCCGCGCAGCTACAGCCTCGCCGCGCCGATCGGCGGGTTCGTGGGCATCCGCGTGCGGTTCCGCTGACGCGCGGGCCCGCTACGCCTCCGGCGCGTGGAACACGATTTCCTGGGCGCCGTCCCACAATGTTTTCCGTCCCAGCGCAACGAGGTTCTCCGCCCCCTCGGTGATGGTCAGGAAATGGTTCCCGGCAAGCTGGCCGACCTTGGAGGCGAACCGCGCGGCGCCATAGCCCAGCAGGATTTCCGTCTCGCTCACGCCGCCCGGATGCAGCAGAATCTGCCCCGGCGCGGGATAGGACGTGGCGTTCTCGTAGCCCACCCCGAACTGGGTGTTGCCCAGCGGAATCCAGCACGCTTCGCCGCTCCAGCGCACATGGATGATCCGCTCCCGATACGGCAGCAGCCGACGAAATGCGGCGCAGGTGGCGGGCGCGGCGTCCTCGAATTGGGCGACGAAGGTGAATCCGCCCGCCGCGATCCGAATCCCCGCCATCAGAACAGATCCGACAGATGCCGCACGTGACCGGTATCGATGTCCGCCTCCACGCTCATGCCGGCGCGTAGCGGCGGGTCGCTCGGCTTGCGTTCCACGCGGATCCGTACCGGAATCCGCTGCACCACCTTGACCCAGTTGCCTGACGTGTTCTGCGCCGGCAGGATCGAGAACTCGGACCCGGAATTGGGCGCGATACTTTCCACCACGCCCTTCCACACGCGCCCCGGATAGGTGTCCACCGTGACCCGCACCGGATCGCCCGGCTTCACCCAGGTCAGTTCCGTCTCTTTCGGATCGGCCTCGATCCACACGTCACGGGTGGAAACGATCCCGAACGCCGCGGTGCCGGCGCGCAGATACATCCCCCGCTGCGTCGCCTCCACATTCGTCACCACGCCATCGAACGGGGCACGGATGATGCTGTCGCCCTGATCCAGCTTCGCCTGCTCCAGCTTCGCCAGAGCCTCCTGATAGGCTGGTAGCGCGTGGATCGGCAGCGTCAGCGACCCGCCGAGCCGGGCCAGTTGCACCTTTGCCTGAAGCCGCAGCGCCTGCTCGGCCTGCCGGTCGGCGTCCAGCTTGAACCGCGCGTCGTCGTATTCGGCCCGCGTCACGCCCCCGCTTTTCACCAGCTTGGCGTAGCGGTCGTAATTGGACTGGTCGCCGCGCACTTGCGCGGCCTTCGCACCCGTATCGCGCAGCATCCGCTGGTAGTCGGCGCGCATCGCCCGCAACGTCAATTCGGTCTGCTGCAACGCCGCCTGGGCCGAGGCCACCGTCACCGCGAAATGCGTCGGCACGAGCCGCACCAGCACCTGGCCCTTGACCACCGCCTGGCCGTCCTTGACCGGCACCGCAGCGACGATGCCGGAAACATCGGTGGACAATGCCTCTTTCGCCGCATGGACATAGGCATCGTCGATCGCCACGGTGCGGCCGCCCCACAGCCAGAACCCCAGCGCGCCCACCGCCACCACGACCACGCCGAGCACCATCAGCATCGGCCCAAGCGCGTGGCGGCTGATCCGCTGGCGCGCGACTGTGGGAGCGTCCGCGGCGGTGGCCATATCGCGGGCGTGGGGGGCGGTGGCGGATTGCGACATCAGACCGTCTCCGGCTGCCGCCCGGCGGGAGCCGGGTCGGGGTCAAGGCGGCGGGCCGCCATCAGGTTGGATTTCATCGCCACCAGCGCATCCGTCATATCGCGCAGCGCGGTGGGATCCAGGCCGGCCACGAGCATCCGCGAGATCTCGCCGCGCTGGTGATCGATATCGGCCAGGACGTCGCCCGATTCGGGGCGCAGATGGAGGCGCCAGATGCGCCGGTCACGCGGGTCGGGGCGGCGTTCCACCACCCCGCGCGCTTCCAGCCGGTCGATCAGCCGGGCGACGGTGATCGGCTCGACTTCCAGAAATTCGGCCAGTTCCTTCTGCGACAGGCCGGGCTGGCGCTCCAGCCAGATCAGGATCGCCCATTGGGCCCGGGTCATGCCGCGCAGCCGCGCCCGCTTATCGGCGTCCACCCGCAGCAGGCGGGCGACGTCGTGCAGCAGGAACAACAGGTCGCGGCGGAAATCCGGCAACGCAGGGGGGCTTTCTGAGACGATCCGGGCTTATGATAAGCAGCGTTATGATGGCTGCGCCAGGGCAGCAGGGCGCTCCACCCATGCGCCGGGCGCGGGGCGGCCCGGGCCGCGGCGCAGGGTCAGGCGGCGATCTCGATCTGGGCGGCGGTGGGCGCGTCCCCGGCCACCGTGGTGCGGCGCATGTCGCGCTTCTGGCGGTCGTCGAAGCGGCGCACGCGGTGCATGGTCTGGCGGTTGTCCCACATCACCAAATCCCATTGCCGCCAGCGATGGACATGGACGAACGGCGCCTGGGTCGCGTGCTCCGCCAGATCGCGGATGAACGCCAATGCCTCGGGCCGCGCCCAGCCGACGATGGTGCCGATATGCGAGGACAGATACAGCGACCGCCGGCCGGACACCGGATGGGTGCGAACCAGGCTCTGGCGCACCGGGCGGAACGCTGCGCGTTCTTCGTCCGTCAGCTCGGTGAAGCCCAGCATGCCGCGCGAATAGAGCAGCGAATGCTCGCAGATCAGATCGGCCAACTGCCCGCGCGTGGCGTCATCCAGCGCGTCATAGGCGGCGCGCATATCGGCGAATTCCGTGTTGCCGCCGCTGTTGGCGGGCAAGCGGCAGGACAGCAGCGAGTATTTCGCCGGGATCGCGCGGAACGAGCTGTCGGAATGCCAGAGCTGATTGCCCAGGTTGAACAGCCGCCGCCGGTCATCGCGCGCCAGCGGCTGGTTGTCCTGACCAAGGTTGGAGACGTCGTTCATCCCCTGCGGCAGCCGCTGCTGGTCTTGGCGGGTGACGTTGCCGCCGCGGGCTTCCTCGATCGCGCCGAACCGGCGGGAGAACGCCATCTGCTGTTCGTCGGTCAGGCGCTGGTCGTGGAACACCAGCACCGCGTAGCGGTCCATGCCGGCTTCCAGGGCGGCAACCGTGGCCTGGTCCAGCGGCGCGGTGAGATCGATCCCCGCGACCTCCCCGACGAAGCCGGCTTCTGCAAGGCCAGGTTGGATCGGACGGATTTGCAGCGCCATGGCGCATCCCCCTGATGATCGTAGCGTGAGCCGATTCCCGCAGCGCGGGTTGCCGTCAAACCCGGGGCGGCACGTCCAGCCGCACCACGATCCCCTCCAGTTCCGGGCTGGGCGCGGGATAGCGGCGCATCACCTCGGGGTCGTGGCCCGGGACGATATGGGCCGGGGTCGGCGCGGCCTCGCGCAGCAAATCGTAGCCTTCCAGCATCTGCCCCAGATGGAAGGCGGTGGTGAACAGGCGCTCGGTTTCGAAATGCTCATAATAATGGGTGACGTCGGAGGCCACCACCACGCGCCCGCGGCGTGTGTTCACGCAGACGAACTGCAAGCCGGCGGAATGGCCGGGGGCCGGGTGCAGCGTGATGCCCGGGGCCAGCGTGCGCGGGCCGTTATACAGCCGCACGCGGCGGGCGTAGTTCATCCGCACGATGCCGACCACGTCCTCCACCTCGAACGAATGCGCCAGCTTGCCGTAGCGCATATAGCGGCCGACGGCGTAGTGCAGTTCCGGTTCCTGCAGATGGAACTCGGCATTCGGGAAACGATCGAAATTGCCGACGTGATCGTAATGCAGATGGGTCAGGATCACGTCCTTCACCGCGGCCGGATCGACGCCGATCAGGCCCAGCGCCTCCACCGGGCAGCGCAGGAATGTGCGGCCCCGCTTCTGCGCCACCGGTGCGGTGAAACCGGCGTCGATCACCACGCTGCGCTCGGCATTGGTGGCGACCCAGACGAAATAATCCATCGGCATCGGACCGTCATGCGGATCGCCGCCGATGAAGTGATCGGAGCGTTGCGCATCCCGGGTGGCGTAGCGAATGGCGTACAGATCGTAGATCGGGGTCTCGGACACGGCGCTGGTTTCCCCCTGCGTTGTGCGGGGAGGCTACAGCCGGTCCAGCACCGCGGCAATCTGGCGCGCGACCGAGTCGATATCGGCCATGCCATCGACGGTGAAGAACCGCCCCTGCGCCTGGTAATGCGGCAGGATCGGCGCGGTCTGGCGGTGATAGGCGTCCAGCCGAGCGGTCACTGTTTCGCGGTTGTCATCGGCGCGTCGGACAAACACCGTCCCGCCGCAGGCGTCGCACACGCCGGGGACGCGGGTGGGCTGGAACGTGTCGTGATAGCCCGCGCCGCAGGATTGGCAGGTGAAGCGGCCGGC
>DAHWDR010000272.1:0-2050 GCA_027330745.1 Acetobacteraceae bacterium
CCGGCGCGGTTCCGCCGTCTGGTGACGGCCGGAATCCGGCGCATGCAGGCCCGGGGAATCGATGTGGTGCTGATGGACAACCAACGCTCCCCGCGGCTGCTCGCCTCGGCTGAGGATGGTGTGTTCGATCACCTGCTGGCGGCGGTGGCGCGGGAGACCGGCGCCTCCCTGTTCTCCCGCGACCGGCTGATGCGCGGCTGGGCGCGGGAGGGCGATCCGCCGGCGGCCTTCATCGCCACGGATTCGCTGCATCACAACGATCGCGGTTATGCCTGCGTGGCCCGCGCGCTGGCCGGCCGCATCCTGGACGCTGTCGGGGTTCCGGTCCCGGCCAGAGTGGAACTGTTGGAAAGCCAGGAGCGGGAGTAGCCCGCAGCAGGACGAGCGATACCGGTCAGCCCTTCCGGCCGCCGGCATCAGGCCGCCTGGATCATCGCTCGCACTTGCGGGTAGATCTCGGTAGCCCAGCGCCGGCCGCTGAACACGCCGTAATGGCCGGCACCGGTCTGCAAGTGGTGCGCCTTGCGCGCGGGGGGAATTCCGCTGCACAGATCGAGCGCCGCGGCGGTCTGGCCGATCGCGCAAATGTCGTCTTTTTCTCCCTCCACCGTCAGCAGCGCGGTATGGCGGATGGCGGCGGGGCGGATGGGCGTGCCGCGCCAGGTGAAGGTGCCGCGCGCGAGCTCCTGGGTCTGGAAAACGCGCTGCACGGTTTCCAGATAGAACTCCGCCGGCAAATCCATCACCGCGTTATATTCGTCGTAGAATGTCCGGTGCGCCGCCGCGGCCTCCGTGTCGCCGCCGAGGGCATTGCGGAAATGGCCGAAATGCGCGCCCACGTGGCGATCGAGGTTCATCGCCACGAAGGCGCCGAGCTGCATGAACCCGGGATAGACGCGCCGCCAGGCCCCGCGATAGCGCCAGGGCACCACGTCGATCATCTTGCGCTCGAACCATTCGATCGACTGGCCGGTGGCGAGGTCGTTGACCTTGGTCGGATTGATCCTGGTATCGATCGGCCCGGCCATCAGCGTCATGCTGCGCGGCGTGGCGGGATGGCCCGCCTCCGCCATCGCAGCCACCGCGGCGAGCACCGCCACCGCCGGCTGGCAGACGGCGATGATATGCGCGCGCGGTCCGACCGCTTCGAGGAAGCGGATCACATGGTCGATGAACTCGTCCATCCCGAAGCGCCCCTCGGCCAGCGGGATGTCGCGCGCGTTGTGCCAGTCGGTGACGTAAACGTCGTGCTCGGGCAGCAGTTCCTTGGCGGTGCCGCGCAGCAGGGTGGCGAAATGCCCCGACATCGGCGCCACCAGCAGCACGCGCGGCTGCACGACGGCGGGGTCCTTGCGGAAATGCAGGAGCGTGCCGAACGCGGTGGCATCAGCGGCTTCCTCGATCACCGCGTGGCGCTTCCCGCCGACCGCGACATGATCGAGACCGAACGGCGGCCGGCGATGGGTGATCCCGGTGCCGGAAACCATGCTGCAGGCGGCGCGCAACTGCCGCAGAGGCGGCGGCGTATGCGCGCCGAGATCGACCTGCCACAACAACTGCGCCCCGACCTCGGCAAAGCGGCGAAACGGCGCCAGCAGATCGGCCTGGGCCTGATAGAGCTGATAGATCATCGTCGGGGGGGCACCAATTCTCCTGCGGCTCGGTTTGCGTCTCGCACCGGGGAGACAGTGTGATACACTGCGGTGCAGCATTGCAAGCCGCGCCGGAGACTCCACCCGGCGCCCGTCCCGGAGGCTCGCCGATGGCCGAGGCCACCCTGCTGATTTCCAGCAAGAACTACTCCTCCTGGTCGCTGCGCGGCTTCCTGCTGACCCGCATGTCAGGACTGCCGTTCCACGAGCAGGCGGTGGCGGCGGACGACCCGGCCACCCGGGCGGAACTGCTGCTGCAATCCGCCTCGATCCTGGTGCCCTGCCTGATCCACGACGGGGTGCGGGTCTGGGACACGCTGGCGATTGCCGAATATCTGCACGAGGTGCGTCCCGATTCGCAGATCTATCCGTTGGACCGCGCCGCGCGGGCCCGCTGC
>DAHWDR010000282.1:0-19378 GCA_027330745.1 Acetobacteraceae bacterium
CGAGAGCATCAACATGGCGCGCCGCGCGATGATGTTCACGAAAAAAGCGGCCAGTACGCTGAGCCCGGCGGAAATCCAGCTGGCGCTGACCCGCCGTGGCGAGGAGCTGTTCGACGCCGCCACCGACACGCTATTCAATACCGTCGCCGATCAGATCATCGCCGACGCGGTGCCGAAAAAGGCGGCCCTGCAGGAGGTGTTGGCGCTGACGCCCAACCAGCGATACGATGTGATCATGTTCCTGAAGAACAACGGCTGGACATCGACGACCAGTGCGGCGGAAATCATGGTCATGAGCGAGCCGAAGGCCGCGATGGACCTGTACAAAAGCGGGACCGTGAACAACGCGGCGTTGCCGACAACGCCGTTCGACGCGCCGCCGCCAGACCGGACCCAGAACGTCACCCAGGCGCAGATCGACCAGATCGTCGCGGTTTTTCCGGAATTCAAAGGCGACCTGACTCAGCAAACGAAGCTGCGCGCTGACTATGCCGCGTTCCGGGCGTTCGAGGCGATGGGCGGCACCACCAACGAGCTGAACCGCGTCGTAGCGCTTGTGGGCGGCCGGCCGCCCACGACCCCGGTGAACGCGCTGGCGGTGATGCAGGCCTGGGCGGCGCTGCAGACGCCCGCCTATCAGCAGGAATTGCAGACCCTGCCGATCGCCGGCAACAAGGCCTGTCTGGCGAACCTGAAGGAGCTGATGGCCAAAAAAGCCGCGACAATCCAGCGCGACGCCACTCTGGCGAACGCGGCCAATGCGGCCAACCAGCTCGATCCGTCGGCGACCGCCCTGTCCGGCGCACGGGATCGCCTGGCTGAGGTCAAATCGCTCCTCGACGGGTTCTTCGATCCGGCGCGCGCTGTAGCACTGACGGCCGACTGGCAGCGTCTGTCGGCCACCCTTGCGCAGGGCGCGGCGCCGAACCAGACCGCGGCGGACTTCGCCACGGAAATGGGCCGAGAGGCGCAGGCACTGGTCGTGACAGTCACCGCCGCCGGCCTCAAGGATGCCGATCAGGCCATCATCCCGATCGTCAATCGGTTCCAGGGACTACGCGCCCCCGCGGACGCGCTTCAGGATATGCAGGACAAGTTCGCCAACCTGACCAGCGTCAAGCTCGCGGTCAGCGGGGCCGGCAATCTCCGCTTTGCGCGCGCCACCATCCAGACGTTGCAAGCCGCGCAGGCGCAGATGTTGCAGATTGCGGTTCCCATCGCGCCGCAGAACCAGACCGCCCCGCAGCAGCAGCCGCAGCCGCAGCCGCAGAACGCCCCCACCGGCAACCAGGTCCCGCCGCTGGCCGTGTTCCAGTGGGATCAGAACGCCGCCTCGGCGGTCAAGAAACTCGCGGAGCAGCGCAAGCTGATCAAGGGCGACACCGGCATGACGGATGCCCTGAAAGTGGTGAACAAGGCGCGCAACGCGGCCGACAACCCGAAACCCAACGCCTCGGACAACGCCAAGATCGCGCTCTACAAAGCCGCCGAGGAAGCCTGCATCACCTTCAGCCGTTTCATCAACAGCAAGCTGCGGGTGCTGACGAAGGACAAGAGCTGGGGCGGCTATTGCGACAGCGCGGCAGACGCGACGGCAAGCGAACTGGACCGCTTCAAGGCGCTGCGCGAGGCGCTTGAATAGCCCGCACCCGGGGGCGGCTTGCGATCCCGCCGCCCCCCATGCGACGCTCGGCGCCGTCGCCGGAGGATACGATGGATCACGATCTGGACATGCTGCTGGGCTTCGCACCCGATTACGACGCCCCGATCCCGTACATGGCGCGGACCCGCGCCTATTACGCCGCGATCGGCTACACCACGCCCTATCGCTGGGCGCATCACCTGGCCGCCCCCTTCGCGCCGCTGACGAAGCCGCTTGCCGCCAGCCGGGTCGCGATCGTCACCACCGCGGCCCCCTATCAGCCCGACAAGGGCGATCAGGGGCCGGGGGCCGCGTATAACGGCAGCGCCAAGTTCTATCAGGTCTATTCCGGCGCCACCGCGCAGGATCACGACCTGCGCATCTCGCATATCGGCTATGACCGCGCCCACACCACCGCCACCGACTCCAATACCTGGTTCCCGTTGCCGGCCCTGCGCCGCGCCGCCACCGCGGGCCGGATCGGCCAGGTGGCACCACGCTTCCACGGCGCGCCCACCAACCGTTCCCACCGCGTCACGGTCGAGACCGACGCGCCCGAAATCCTGGCCCGGCTGCGCGCAGACGGTGTCGATGCCGCGATCCTGGTGCCCAACTGCCCCGTCTGTCACCAGACCTGCGCGCTGACCGCGCGTCATCTGGAAGCCGGCGGCATCCCCACCGTGCTGATGGGCTGCGCCAAGGACATCATCGAGCACGCCGCCGTGCCGCGCTTCCTGTTCAGCGATTTCCCGCTCGGCAACAGCGCCGGCCGCCCGCACGATGTCGCCTCGCAGGATGCCACCCTGGAACAGGCGCTGCGGCTGCTGGAATCCGCCGCCGGTCCGCAGACGACGATGCAGTCCAATCTGCGCTGGAACGCGGACGGGGCGTGGAAGCTCGATTACCTCAATCTGGAACAAATCGGCGCGGAGGAACTGGCGCGCCGGCGCGCCGAGTTCGACCGCCAGAAAGAACTCGCCCGCCCCAACCGCGCCGCGCGCGCCGCATGACCCCGCCCGAGCAGCGCCGCCCGTTCGAGGGCGTGCGCATCCTCGATTTCACCCAGGTGCTCGCCGGTCCCTACGCCAGCTACCAGTTGGCGCTGCTCGGCGCCGAGGTCATCAAGATCGAGCGGCGCGGCGGCGAAGACATGCGCCGCACCCCGCTGTCGCGCGAATGGGCCGAGCGCAACATGGCCTCGGCCTTCATCGCGGTGAACGGCAACAAGCAAAGCCTGACCTTGGATCTGCAACAACAAGCGGCACGGGAGATCGTGCTGAAACTGGCCGCCGAGGCCGACGTGGTGATGGAGAATTTCCGCGCCGGCGTGATGGACCGGCTCGGCCTGGGCTACGCGGCGCTGGCGGCGATCAATCCGCGGCTGATCTATTGCGCGATCTCCGGCTTCGGCCAGACCGGCCCGGCCAGCAACGAAGCCGGCTATGACGGCAAGCTGCAGGCGATGTCGGGGATCATGGCGATCACCGGCCATCCGGAAACCGGGCCGACGCGCGCGGGATTCGCGGTGTGCGACATTCTCTCGGGCGCGACCGGAGCGTTCGCCATCGCATCGGCGCTGTACCAGCGCGCGGCGACCGGCCTCGGTCAGCATATCGACGTGTCGATGCTGGAGGCGAGCCTTGCGTTTCTGACCACCCAGGTCGCCGATTACACCGTGGCGGGACATCGTCAGGAGCAGGCGGGCAACCAGGCGGTCAGCCGCAAGGTCACCGCCAATCTGTTCCGCGCCAAGGACAGTTACCTTCTGCTGGCGGTCAACGACGAGAAGCAATACCGCGCGCTGATGACCACGATCGGCCGCGCCGACGCGCTGGACGACCCGCGCTTGCCCGACTGGTTCCAGCGCAAGGCGCACGAGGCCGAACTGCGCGCGATCATCGAGTCGGCGCTGGCCGCCGCGGACGCCAAAATCTGGGAACGGCGGCTGAACGATGCCGGCGCGCCTTGCGCGGGGATCTGGAAGATCGAGGAGATCATCGATCATCCCCAGATCGCGGCGCGCGGCGCGTTGCAGGAGGTAGACAGCCCCTGGGGCCGGATGCGCCTGATGGGGTCCGGATTCCAGCTGGCGCATGGCGGCGGCCGGCTCGACACGATGGCCCCCGCGGCGGGCGCGGATACCGAGGCGGTGCTGCGATCGATCGGCTACGACGCGGCGGCGATCGCGGCGTTGCGCGCGGACGGCGTGGTCTAGCGGCGGGTTGACTTTCCCCCCCCGGCTCAGCATATCCGCGCCCGCTGACCGCGACGTGGGGCTGTAGCTCAGCTGGGAGAGCGCCTCGTTCGCAATGAGGAGGTCAGGGGTTCGATCCCCCTCAGCTCCACCACGCCGGTCGCGCCGTCCCGTCCCCCACATTGCGCATCGCCCGCCGCCGTGGGTAACGTCACGTCCGGCAGGCCGGGACCACCCGGCCGAGCCCGCGCTGCGACGGCGGGAACGCAAGAAACCAAACGGAGGCATAGCGCCATGACGGTTCAGGCCCTTGGCTATCTCGGCGTCGGTGCGGCCGATCTCGATGACTGGACCGATCTCGCCACCAACGGCCTCGGTCTGCAGGTGGTCGATCGCGGCGCCGCCGGACGCGCCTTCCGCATGGACGATCGCCGCCAGCGCCTGATCCTCGATCGCGCGGTGCCCGAGGGCCAGCGCTATTTCGGCTGGGAAGTGGCGGACGCCGCCGCGCTGGACGGCCTGGCCGCGCGGCTCGATCAGGGGGGCGTCGCGGTCCGGCGCGAACCCGCCGCGCGCGCCGATCAGCGCTTCGTCCAGGACCTGATCAGCTTCGCCGACCCGGCCGGCAACCGGCTGGAAGCCTTCCACGGCGCGCAGGTCGCGGATGCACCGTTCAGCCCCGGCCGCGCGATCTCCGGCTTTCGCACCGGCGCGCTGGGCATGGGCCATGTGCTGATGGCGGTGCCGCGACTGGAAGATTCGCTGCCGTTCTACCGCGACCTGCTGGGGTTCCGCATCAGCGATTACATCCGCGCGCCGGTCGCCGCCTGCTTCCTGCACGTCGACCGCCGCCATCACAGCCTGGCGCTGGTCGAAGCCGGGCACAGCGCGATGCATCATCTGATGATGGAGTTCTATACGCTGGACGATGTCGGCCAGAACTACGACATCGCGTTGCGCGGACAGGACCGGGTGGCGGTGACGCTGGGGCGGCATTCGAACGACCTGATGACCTCGTTCTACCAGCGCACCCCATCCAACTTCCTGATCGAGTGCGGCTGGGGCGGGCGCGATGTGGACGACGCCACCTGGAAGCCGCAGGAAATGCCGACGGTCGGCAGTTTCTGGGGCCATGACGGGCTGTTTCGCACGCTCGGCGGCGAAGCGCGGGCGCCGGGGCAGATGCCGCCGCCGCCATCGGGACGGCGCGCGCCGTTGCAGGTGCTGGACGGGAATTACGAGCGCCTGACCGGCGTCTGCCCCTGGTGGGATGCGATGACCGCGCAGCAGGACGCGTGATCGGCGGCGCGCCCGCGCTACGGGTCCGCCCGCGCCGCACGAGGTGGCAAGCCTGCGGCCAGCATCCGCCGCCCCCCCATCCAGCGCCGCGCCGCGCCACCCGCGCCGGATGCCAGCCGTGCCCGCGGCGCGCGCATCCAGCCCAGGATATCCCCGAGCGGCTCCGCCCGGCCCAGGTCCCGCAGCATGAGGTGGTACCCGTCCGGGTAATACGCGATCCGTGGTCCCGCCGGCGGGGGACGCAGCGCATGCCACATCGCCCGCATCGCCCGGGCCGGGACCAACTGGTCCTTGCCCCCATACAGCACCAGGGCATCCCCCGGCAGACGCGGTGCCGCCGCGGCCGCCGCCCCCATCAGCCGCACCAGCCCGCCGATCGCATCCCAGCGCGTCGCCAGCAGGGTCAGCGGGTCGCGCCCCAGCGCGCGCAGCGCCGCCCGGTTATCGGACGCAACGATATGCAGCCCACCGCCGCCGACCGACACATCCGGCGCGACATGGATCATCAGCCACAGCCCCGCCCGCTCGAACGGGTTGAGTTCCTGCCAGCCCCAGACCGCCGGCGAGACCAGGATCCATCCCGCGACCGGCGGCGGATGGCGCCCGGCCGCCAGCAGCATCGCCACCGCCGCGCCCATGCTCTCGCCCATCACATAGATCGGCACGCCGGGATGCCGCGCCGCCAGCAGCCCCACCATGGTCCGCGCATCGGCCACCAGGGTGCGCCGCCCCGGCCAGTAGCCACGCACCGCGGTGGCGCCGAAGCCGCGCTGATCCGGCGCGATCAGCTCCACCCCCGCCGCGGTGAAGGCCGGGGCGGGGATCGCGAACGCGTCCCGGCTGTCGTCCATGCCATGCAACGCCAGCACCAGGGCCGAAGGACGCCCGCACGGATGCCCGGTCGGGCGCCACACGCGATAGGGCAGGCGCATCCCGTCCGGCATCACGAAAACGCGGGCGGTCTCCCGCGCCGGGGCGATGGGTCGCCCCGCCGGCACCAGATGCGCCGCGCAGCCGCCGAGCAGCAGCGCCAGCGCCAGCGCGGCGCGGGACGCGCCGGCTCCTCGCGCAGCGGCGGCGGTTGAAAACATCGGTCGTGTCGCTATCATCCCGCGCGGCATCTCGCCACCCAAGCCAACCACGACGGAACCCCCCATGCCGGACGGCGCCCTCGCCCCCGAGACGATCCTGGTCGCAGACCGAACTGTCGCCTGCGACGGCGGCGGCGGCGCGCTGGGGCACCCGCGGGTGTTCCTGCGCATCGTCGATCGGGATGTGGTCTGCCCCTATTGCTCGCGCCATTTTCTGCTGAAGGAAGGGGCCGGCCACGCCAACGGACACTGATCGCGCGGGGGATATTCCGCGGCTGGTGCTGGTCGACGGCTCGGGGTTCATCTTCCGCGCCTTCCACGCCCTGCCGCCGATGACCCGCCCGGACGGCACGCCGGTGAACGCCGTGTTCGGGTTCACCACCATGCTCTGGCGCCTGGTGCGCGAACATGCCGGCAGCCATCTGGTGGTGATTTTCGACGCCGGGCGCACCACGTTCCGTAACCGCCTGTACGACCAGTACAAAGCCCATCGCCCGCCGGCGCCCGAGGAACTGGTCCCGCAGTTCCCCTTGGTGCGGGAGGCCACGGATGCGTTCGGCGTGCCGGCGATCGAGCTGGCCGACTGGGAGGCCGACGACCTGATCGCCGCCTATGCCGCCGCCGCCCAGGAAGCCGGCGGCACCGCGCTGATCGTATCTTCGGACAAGGACCTGATGCAGCTGATCGGGCCAGGCGTGTCGATGCTGGACCCGATCAAGCAGCAGCCGATCGGCGCCGATGAGGTGGTGGCGAAATTCGGCGTGCTGCCCGGCAAGATGATCGATCTGCAGGCCCTGATCGGCGATTCCACCGACAATGTTCCCGGCGTGCCGGGGATCGGCCCGAAACGTGCCGCCGAGCTGCTGGGCGAATACGGCGATCTGGACCACGTGCTGGAAGCCGCCCCGGGGATGAAACCCGGCAAACGCCGCGACGCCCTGATCGCGCATGCCGACCTGGCGCGCCTGTCGCGGGAGCTGGTGCGCCTGCGCGCCGACGCGCCGCTGCCGCTGCCGCTGGCCGCCCTGACCGCGCATCAGCCGGACCCGGCGCGGCTGCGCGCGTTCCTGGAGGCGCAGGGGTTCCGCAGCCTGCTTGCCCGCCTGGGTCCCGAGACAGCCACCGCCGCGCCCGCCCCGCCGCCGCAAGCCGCGGATGGCGCGTTCGGGCCGTACGAGACCATCTCCGACCCCGCCGTGCTGGTCGCCTGGGCGGACGCCGCCCGGGCCGCCGGCATGGTCGCGATCGATACCGAAACCGATGGGCTGGACGCGCTGCGTGCCGGGCTGACCGGGATCTCGCTGGCCGTCGCGCCGGGCCGGGCGGCCTATGTTCCGCTGGGGCACCGCACCCTGACGCCGCAGATGACGCTGGCCGACGCGCGCGCCGCACTGGGCCCGCTGCTCGCCGATCCCACGGTTCTGAAAATCTATCAGAACGCGAAGTTCGACCACGAGGTGATGGAACACGCCGGCTTCCCCGCCGCCGCCCCGTTCGACGACACCATGCTGATCTCGTACGCCATGGAGGCCGGGCAGCACGGCCACGGCATGGACGAATTGTCGCGGCTGCATCTGGGCCACACCCCGATCCCGTATGACGAAGTGACCGGCACCGGCCGCGCCCGCGTGCCGTTCGCCGAAGTCGCGATCGCGCGCGCCACCGCGTATGCCGCCGAGGACGCCGACGTCACGCTGCGCCTGTGGCACGCGCTGCGGCCGCGGCTGCGCGCCGCCCATGCGCTGGCGCTGTACGAACGCCTGGAACGCCCGCTGGTCCCGGTGCTGGCGGCGATGGAGCGGGCCGGCATCGGCGTCGATGCCAACGAACTGCGCCGTATCTCGGTGGAATTCGCGGCCCGCATGGCGGTGATGGAAACCGCGCTCCACCGCCTGGCCGGGCATGCGTTCAACGTCGCCTCCGCCAAGCAACTGGGTGAGGTGTTATTCGACGAGATGGGCATCCCGGGCGGCAAGCGGATGAAGACCGGGGCCTGGGGGACGGATGCCTCGGTGTTGCAGGCGCTGGCCGATCAGGGGATCGAACTGGCGGCGCTGGTCCTGGAGTGGCGCCAGCTGGCGAAGCTGAAATCCACCTATGCGGATGCGCTGGTGGAACAGATCAATCCCGAAACGGGACGGGTGCATACCAGCTACGCGCAGGCGATCGCCTCCACCGGCCGGTTGTCATCGACCGATCCGAATTTGCAGAACATTCCGGTGCGCACCGAGGAAGGTGGGCGCATCCGCCGCGCCTTCATCGCCGCCCCGGGGCAACTGCTGGTCAGCGCGGATTACTCGCAGATCGAATTGCGGCTGCTGGCGCATGTGGCCGAGATCCCGGCGCTGCGCGACAGCTTCGCCCGCGGCGAGGACATCCACGCCCGCACCGCCGCCGAAGTGTTCGGTGTGCCGCTTGCCGGCATGGATCCGATGCTGCGGCGGCGCGCGAAGGCGATCAATTTCGGCATCATCTACGGGATCAGCGGTTTCGGCCTGGCCCGCCAACTGGGGATCGAACCGGGCGAGGCGCGGCGGCTGATCGAGGCCTATTTCGTCCGCTATCCCGAAATCCGCACCTACATGGAACGGACCAAGGAGATCGCCCGGCGCCAGGGCTACGTGGAAAGCCCGTTCGGGCGGCGCTGCTACGTGCCCGGGATCGCCGATCGCAATGCGGCGCGGCGCGCCTACGCGGAACGCCAGGCGATCAACGCACCGCTGCAAGGCGGCGCCGCCGACATCATCAAGCGCGCCATGCTGCGCCTGCCGGGCGCGCTTGCCGCGGCGGGGCTGTCGGCGCGGATGCTGTTGCAGGTGCATGACGAACTTCTGTTCGAGGCGCCCGCGCACGAGGCCGCGCGCGTGGCCGAAGTCGCGCGCGCGGAGATGGAAAGCGCCGCGACGCTGTCGGTCGCGCTGGTGGTGGAAACCGGCCAGGGACAGAACTGGGCCGAGGCGCACTGATCCGACCGGTGACGGAACCAAGCCGCGACCTGGGTCGCGCTCTCTCCGTGTCTGGGATGCGATCGTGCATGATGGACCCGATATGACAGGTCGGACGTTCGGCATGTTTGCCGGCTGATGATCAGCCGTCGCGCTGCACGGTGGGTTACGAAGCGCGCCAGCCTGACATCTTCTCCGTGGCCTCGCCGTCCTCATCTTTTGCTTCTCTGTGTTGAGATTTCCGGTCGCCCGCGGCACGGGGCCGTGTGATGTTGTACGCGACTGCCGTCGTGGATTCCGAATCAGGTCGAGGGGGGCGCGACGGCGGGCCACGGGCGGAGCCGGCGCGGGTCGCAGCCTTCGATTCTTAACACGGAGAAGAAAAGGCGAGGACGATGGAGGACACGGAGGACGCGTCGTGCCTTGCGATCGCGCGAACGCAATACGATAGTCCGATGAAGCAATCGATACACGGCTGGCGTCGTGTTCGCCCGTCTTGCCGCGGCCTCACCTGGCCATCACGAAATCGATACGAGAGGGCCGACGGTCAGAGATTTCGCCGGCTGGTACGACGGTTCGCGAATGAACGCCAGCCAGCCGCCGAATCCGGAGAAGACCCGCGCTATTGCAGCGGATATTCATTCGAAAGTGCGATCGATTTTCCCGCCCGGCGCGCGGCGCTACGCCTCCATCACCGCCACGCCTTCGGTCCGCGCGGCCCGTGCCAGCGCCGCATCCAAGGTCGCCAGTTCCGCGGTGTGCTCGCGTGCCAGCGCCAGATAGGCGGCGTCGTAGGCACTGAGCTTGTGCCCGCGCGCCAGCGCCAGGACCAGCGCGTCCTCCGCCGGCGGCAGCACCGTGATCGGCAGGCGGCGCAGCGCGGTCAGGAACGCGGCGGACAGCGATTCCGTCAGCCGCCCGCGCCGTTCGTTCACCACCACGATGTTGCGCAGCTCATACCACCAGATCGCCGGGACCACGGCGCTGTCCTGGCGCAGGCGTTGCAGCGCCGCGGCCGCCACCGGATGGTCTTCATCATCGAACGCCCAGCTCGCCGCCACCGAGGCGTCCAGGACGAAGACCATCAGACACGCCGGCCTTCGTCGCGCGCCGCCAGCAACGCGGCGGCCGTGATCCGTCCGGTGCGGCGGCGCAGCGCGATGATGGCGGCAATCGCCTGGTCGGTGGCCGCGGCGCGCTGGTCGCGTTCCGGCACCAGCCGGGCGATGGGGCGGCCGTGGCGGGTGATCACCAGGGTCTCACCGTGCTCCACATCGTCCAGCAGGGCGGGAAGATGGGTCTTGGCCTCCGAGGCCTGGATGTCGCGCATGGGATCATTCCGATTGGTCGATTAACCTGGTCGATATAACGCCGCCGCGTCCCCGATGTCCAGCCCCGCGTTGCATCCCCCCCCTGACCCGATACAACCCGGCGCGACATGAGCAAGCGCAGCCAGGCCCTGGACGACGCCCATCGCCGCGCCACCGCGCTGCACGCCGCCGGACGTCTGGCCGAGGCCAAGCAGCGGTATCGCCAGATCCTGGCCGCCGCCCCCGACCATGCCGCCACAAGCCACATGCTGGGCGTCCTGGCGCTGCAAACCGGCCATCCCGCCGACGCCCTGCGCGCGCTTGACGCCGCGCTCGCCGCCGACCCCAGGCCGGCCCTGGTCCACGCCAACCGTGCCAACGCCCTGCTCGCGCTGAACCGGCCCGCCGAGGCCGAAGCCGCGTGCCGCGAGGCGCTGCGCCGCAAACCGACCGCCGCCGAGCCCTGGGCCAGCCTGGGTCACGCCCTGTCCGACCAGGGCCGCGCCACCGAGGCCATCGCCGCCTACCAGCGGGCGCTTGTTTTGAACCCGCGCCTGCCGGAGCTGCATACCGGTCTCGGGATGGCGTTGCACGACGCGGCCCGCCTGGCCGAAGCCGAGGCGGCGTTCGCCGAGGCCGCGCGGCGTGCCCCGGGCGATCCGATCGCCGCCGGCAACCTGGCCGGCGTGTTGAAGGACCGGGGCCGCCTGGCCGAAGCCGAGGCCGCCTACCGCGCCATCCTCGCCCGCCACCCGGACGACGCCGGCGCCCATCTGAACCTTGGTATCCTGCTGCTGCTCACCGGGCGTTACGCCGCGGCCTGGCCGGAATGGGACTGGCGCTTCCGCGCCGAGGGCACCGCCCGCCCGCTCCCCGGCCACCGCTGGACCGGCGAGGCCCTGGCCGGCCGTACGCTGCTGGTCGCCGCCGAACAAGGCATGGGCGACCTGATCCATTTTGCCCGCTTCCTGCCGCTTCTGCCGCGCGACGGGCGCGTGGTGTTGGAGGCGCATCCGCCGCTGACCCGCCTGCTGGGCACGCTGCAAGGCGTGGACATGATCGTGCCCCTGGGCAATGCGCTGCCGCCGGCGGAACTGCATTGCCCGATCATGTCCCTGCCGCGCTATCTGCCGCTGGCGGCGCGACCGGAACAGGCGACCGCGCCCTATCTGTCCGCCGACCCGGCTGCGGTCGCGGCCTGGCGGACGCGGCTGGCCACGCTCCCGGGGCGGCGCGTGGGGCTGGCCTGGGCGGGCAATCCGGGACGGGTGCGAATGGACCGGCGGCGGTCGATCCCACCCGCGCTGCTGGCGCCGCTGGGAGCGGTACCCGGCGTCTCGTTCGTGTCGCTGCAAAAACCTTTGCCGGAGCACGCGCCCGAGGCGCCGGCGCTGTTCGATCCGGCCGCCGGGCTTGGTGATTTCGCGGACACCGCGGCGCTGATCATGGCGCTCGATCTGGTGATCGCGGTCGATACGGCGGTGGCCCATCTCGCCGGGGCGCTGGGGCGCCCGGTGTGGTTGCTGAATCGGTTCGATACCGATTGGCGCTGGGGCCTGGGGCACGACGACAGCGCGTGGTACCCGTCGCTGCGCCAGTTCCGCCAGCCGCGACCCGGCGACTGGCCCGCCGTGGTGGCCGCGGTCGCGGCGGCGCTGCGGGCGGAGTGACGCGCTCCCCGAAGCGGCGGCGTACCGGGGCCGTGCCTCATTCCGCCCGCAGCGCTGCCCGCGTCGCCGCCACGCCCGCCGGGTCTTCGGCCGCGGCCAGGCGCGCGGCGGCAAGCCGGGCGAACTGACGCAGCAGCGCGGTGCGCCGCGCCGGTGCCAGGCGGTGGATCGGCGGCGGGCGGATCAGTTCGGCATCCAGGCCCACGCTCACGATCAGCCCGGCCGCGTCGGGCAGCAGGGATTGCGGGAAATCCTCGGCCACGGCGAAGCACAGCGCATCGGCGAAGTCGCGGTACTCGGGCCATTTGGCGTCGGTCTGGAAGTCGCGCACGCCGGATTTGATCTCGATGCAGACGAAGCTCCCATCCGCGGTCAGGGCCAGGATGTCGGCGCGGCGCGCGTTCGGCAGGCTCACTTCATGCAGCGGCGCCCAGTCCAGCCGCAGGCAGAGCCGCGCGGTGGCACGGCGGATCGTCAGCGCCGGTTCATGCGGGGGAATCAGAACCGTTCTTCTCCACGCTGTCGTCCGGGATCGGGGAAATCGCGGGTCAATGCGGCGGTGAAATTATGGACCAGCCGGTTGACGCCGGCATGGGCGCTTTCCGCCGGTTCCGCGCGCGCCGCGGCAAGCTGGAACGCCTGGTCAAGCTGGGCCAGATCGACGACCTCGATCAGGATGTGGAACTCCCCCAGCCCCGGCGGCCCGAAACCCAGCTTGCGCCGGGTCAGCCGCCAGCCGACGATCGCGCCGCGTTGTTGCAGCATCCCGAGCCAGGCGTTCAGCTTATCGGCGAACTCCAGATCGCGCACGCCCGGGCGCAGGTCGCACCAGATCTGATACAGGTCCACCGCACGCCGCCTAGCGCCGGCGGCGGACGATCCGCCGCGGCGGCGCCGACGCAACGCAGGTCCCGAGCCCCGCCGGCACCACGTTCTTGCCGGCGGCATAATCCGGCAGCTGGCCGGGTGTTTGCAGCGCAGCCGTTTCGTCGAACAGCGCCGCGTTGCGCGGGCAGAAATCGCTGCCCTGCGCGATCGAGGCGTCGGATTGCGCGTTCGCCAGAGCGGTCACAAACCGGTCCTGCGCCGCCTGCCCGCCGCGCCCGTACGCGCGCAGGAAATAGCGGTGCAGCGATTGTTCCGCGGCGTACACGCCGGGGCGATAGCGGCGCATGAAGGCATTGTATTGCGCGCTGTCATGGCAGGCGGTGGCCAGCACCATCAGCTCGCTTTGCAGCGCCGTCACGTCGAACGTCGCGCGCGAGGGACAGGGGGCAGCCCACACGATCGTGCCAGGAAGGACGAACGCCGCAAGCGCGGCAAGCCAAAGAGGGGATCGGGCGCGCACGTCGCTGATGCTCCGCAAGGTTGGGGGGTGTTCCTGCCGCGTCCCCGCCCCCGACGCAAGCGCGGTCAACACAACGTCCGCGCGGTCACGACGAGGTTTCGGCTTGCAGGGCAAACCGCCGCCGCCCCGCGCGCACCGCGCGTAGCCCCGCCAACAGCGCCCCGGCGCCAAGCGTCAGCACCACCACCCAGTGCGCCGGGCGCAGCCCGAAGCGCAGCGTCTCGTTCGCCGCCAGGACGCGCCAGGGATCGATCCCGGTCGCCAGCGCATACCAGGCGAACTCGACCGCGGCCGCCCCCAGCCCCGCCAGCAACGCCAGCATCGGATAGACCCATACACGCCCGCGCCAGAAGATGGGCAGCGCCCGCCAGGCCATCAGCCACAGGAACAGCCCGGCCAGCGCGGTGGGTTCGCCGACATTCGCCTTGCTCTGGATGAAATAATGCAGCAGCCCCAGCACCCCGATCAGATAGGCCAGCCGGTGCAGCCGCTTCCAGCCGCGGCCCATGCGGCGCACCGCGGCGTCGAACGACGTGGCCGCCAGCGCCGTCAGGCCGAGCAATGCGACGAAGCCGATGGTCAGATAGAACCGGTGCAGAATCTCGGCGGCGACCATCCCGAGATGCAGATTCTCGTCGATCGCATACAAGCTCAGATGCGCCAGCGCATAAGCCGCGGCGGTGACGCCCACCATGCGCCGGATCAAGGTCAGATTGGGCCAGGCCAGCGCCTGCGACAGCGGCGTGATCGCCAGCGCCAGCATCACGAACCGCACCGTCCATAGCCCGATCCACAGCAGCGCCGCCTTGACCGGCCGCCCACCCAGTTGATCGGTGGCGAGCCAGAATGCGACCACCGCGCCGGGTGCCACGCAAAGCGCCAGGCTGGCCGTCTTGAACGGCGAAAACGCTCCGCGCCGATCCCGCCACGGCGCCTTGCGCCTGCGCCTGACCTGCCCCGCCATCATGGTCGCTCCACTTGCGCCTCAACGCTTGAAAACCAGTCGAGTTCAGGAATCACCGCGCGCCGGAATCGGTCCCGGCGGATCGCGGCCGTTCACGCATGAACGCTCACGGCCGCGGCGATGGGCCGGACCCGAGCTGGATATGGGACAGATCGATGCGGTGCACACCCGGCCCCAGGCGGAACAGCGCCAAAGGTTCCGGCCCATCGCGCACCGCAACCGCCAGCGCGATCCCCTGCGGCGCCACCCCATTCCCCGCGCCGTGCCCCTGGGCGCGCAGAATCAGCCCGTCCGCGGTGACGCAGGCGGTGCCGGACCCGCGCGCGCCGTGCCAGGACCAGTCGGTGCAGGGACGGCCCAGGATCGTCTCGGTACCGGTGGCGCGCACGCGGTCGCCCGGCGGAGGGGTGTAGGCGCCGGGACGCACCGGCACCGCCATCGGCAGCTGCATCGCCAGCCGCGCGGCGGCATTGACCGCCATCATGCGCTGGCGCGGGAAATCCACCAACAGATCATAGCCCTGCGCAGCCGCGCCGGCCGACAGGCGCAGCCGCTCGGCAGCGGCGTTCCAGCGCGCGGTGACCCGCAAGGTCCGGCGCTGGCCATGCGGGTCCAGGCTGCCGCGGACCAGATAGGTCACCGCGACGTCATGGGTGGGGAACAGAACCGGCAACGGCGCCGCCCAGGCCAGGGTCGCGGCGAGGATCGGGGCCAGCGTCGCCGCGAGCAGAGTGGTCACGCCGCGCCCCGCCCTCATGCCGGCTCCAGCGCGCGCAGCGCCGCCTCCAGCCGGTCTTGCGCCGGTGCCGCTTCCCAGCGCGCCGGCGCGTCCACCGCGGCGGCAAGCCGGAACTTGTAGTCGGCGCGGGCAATCTCCACCGCACCGAACTGCGCCAGATGGGTGGTGACGAACTGCGTGTCCAGCAGGCGGTAGCCGCCCAGGCGCAGCCGCGCCACCAGATGCACCAGCGCCACCTTGGAGGCATCGCGCACGCGCGAGAACATGCTCTCACCGAAGAACACCGCGCCCAGCGCGACGCCATACAAACCGCCGACCAGCGCCCCGTCCTGGCGACATTCCACCGAATGCGCGAGGCCCATCCGGTGCAGCGTGGTGAACAGGGCTTCGATCTGCGGGTTGATCCAGGTGTCCTCGCGCCCCGGCGCCGGGGCGGCACAGGCGGCGATCGCGCCGGCGAAATCCTGATCCGCCGTGACTACGAAACGATCCGACAGCACCGTGCGCAGCAGCCGGCGCGGGGCGTGGAACCGCTCCAGCGGCAGGATGCCGCGGCGTTCGGGATCAAGCCAATACAGGCGCTCGCCGCGGCGCGTCTCGGCCATCGGGAACTGGCCGAGGCGATACGCGCGCAGCATCAGCTCGGGCGTGATGTCGAGACTGCGGCGGGACATGGCGCAGTGTGGGCCGACGCCGCGGCGAAGGGAAGGGCGGGTCAGACCGCCTCATGCGGCGGCGTGTCATCGGCGGCTTCCAGCGCCGCCAGCCGGGCCTCGATCGCCGCCAGCCGGGCCTCGGCGGCCTCCTGTCCGGCGCGGGCGCGGGCGGCGAGTTCCTGCACCGCGTCGAGCTCCTCCCGCCGCACCAGGTCCAGCCGGCGCAGCGTCTCATCGATGCGGGCACGCACCATCGCCTCGGCTTCCTCGCGCAGGCCGGCCAGGGCGGAGATCGCGCCTCCGGCCACGCCGGCGAGATCGTCGAAGAAACGCGGTCGGTCGCTCATGGGGAACCTCCTGCCGGGATCAATGAAACAGCCGTTGCAGCAGCGTGCCGGGGTTGACCGGCTGCGCCGCCGGCGCCGGCCCAGGTGCGGCGGCCGCCGCCGGTGCCGCGCCGCTGCGGGCCTGGGCCAGCGCCGTGGCGCAATCGGGCGGCGTCGCCTGCAACCCTTGCGGGACCGCCAGCTTCTGGCCCGCCAGCAGCCCCAGCACCACCCCCACCCCGGCCTGCGCCATCGCCCCCTGGGAAAGCCCCGCCGCGGGGGACGCGAAAGTCCCACCCACATGCACCGGCACCGCGATCCCGGTCCCGCCGGCACGCGCTTGCGGGCGGAATGTCAGATCCAGCGTCTCGGCGCCCAGGTTCATGGCGCCGCCGCCGTCGATCGTGTTCAGCGACGAGGCGAACAGGAACGGCGCCAGTTGCGCCGCGCCGTTGCGCGCGGTCAGGCGCGCGGCGAAACATGCGATCCGGCTCTGCCCGCCATGGGCCAGCAATCCCGCCAGATTGGCCCGCGCCAGCATGGCGCCGAACAGCTTGTTCACCACCTTGTTGTCGATGGTCCCGCCCTGCATCGTCGCCACCACGGTTCCGGTCAGCCCGGCGGCGATCGCGTGGGGGGACGCGCCGGCGCCGTGAACATCGATATCCAGTGCCATATCCCCGGTCGCCAACCCCGGCTCCCCAGCCAGTTTCAGCAACGAGGCGAGCGCGAGACCCGGGGCGTGCAGCCGCAGCGAGACGGGCGGGGCGGCGACCGCGGCATTCAGGGTCAGCGCGCCCGCCAGCGGCCCGGCCGGCGGGGTCGCGGTGAACGGCGCCACCGTCAGATGTCCGCCCTGCAGGACCAGATGGAACGCGAGGCTGTGCCAGGTCTCGCCGCCGGTCCGCAGCGCGGCGACCGCCACATGCAGATCGACATCCGCGGAGCGCAGCGCGGCGACCGGCAGCTTGGTGGTCGGGATCACGTAGCGCGCCGGTGGCGTGGCCGGACCCGGCGCCCCAGCGGGGTGCCCAGCGGGGGGGCCAGCGGGGGCGGCAGCCTGCGTCCCGTGCAATGCCGCCAGCAGCTTGTCGGCGTCCAGGCTGGGGCTGGTCAGCGTGCCGGCGAGCATCGGCACCGCCGCCAGCCGCACGGACAGAGCGCCCGAAACCACCCCCGCCGGCGTGGTCAACACCAGGTTCCGCATTTGCCCGCCCTGCGCCAGCGTCCCCGGCACCGACACCGCAGCGGCCAGAGCCAGCCCGCGCAGCGGCGGCAGCGCGCCCCCGGCCAACGGCCCCAGCGCGGCCAGATCGGGCACCGCGGCTTTCACCGCCAGCGCGATCCCCGCCCCGGTCAGCGGTTTTGCGATCGTCCCGTCCAGCGCGAGACTGGCGCCTGCCGCGGTCAGCCGCGCCACCACCGGCGCCGCGTCACCGGCGAGCAGCGCCGCCAGCGCCGCCGTGCGCAGCGTGACCGCCACCGGCACCGCGTTCACGGTCCCGTTGGCGGTCAGCAGCAGCGGCGCGGTCGGCGTTGCCTCGGACAGACTAAGCGCCGGCAGGGCGATCGTGGTCCGCTTGCCGGTGGCATCGTCCCGGTAGCCCAGAGTGGCGTCCGTCACCCGGATCTGCCGCACGAACAGGCTGAACCGCATGCCGCCGCGCGGCGCGGCGGCGGGCGCCGTCCCCGGAGCGGCTGCCGCCGCAGCGGGTTGGGCGGGTGCGAAATGCCAGTTCACCGCGCCCGTTCTGGTCCGTTCCAGCAGCAGATCGGGCTTCACCAGGGTCAGCCGGCTGATCGCCACCTGCCCGCGCATCAGCCCGGTCAGATCGAGGCCGAGATCCAGCGCGCCCAGTTGCATCATCTCGGGGCGCGAGAATCCCGGCGGGTTGGACAAAGTGACGTCGGTCGCCTCGATCGTCGGATGCAGCGACAACCGCAGCCGCAGCGGTCCGTGCAACGCCAGGGTGCGCCCGGTCAGCGCGCGGATTTCGGCGATCAGCCGCGGCTTCAGGCGGTTCGGGTTGAAGGTCGCGATCTCGTACCCCGCCACGACCCCGACCAGAACCACGAACCCGGCCAGACCGAGCAGAATCCAGCGCAGGATGTGGCGGGACGGGGAGCGTGCCATGGGAACCTCCGGCAGGTCAGCCGCGACGGGGCGGTTGCGGGTCGGGCGCAATGAAGCCCAGGGTGCGGAACGTCGCCATCATATGGGGCGGCAAGGGCGCTTCCACGACCAGGGTGCCGCCGGCCGGATGCGGCAGCGCGAGCGCCCGGGCGTGCAGATGCAGCGCGTCGGATAATCCCGCGACGGTGGCGCCGAACGCGCCGTTCTGGTCGGGCATGGCATAGGTGACATCGCCCAGGATCGGCGCCCCGATCGCCACGCAATGCACGCGGAGTTGATGCGTCCGACCGGTATGCGGCTTGAGTTCCAGCCAGGCCAGCTTGCCGGCGCGATCGAGCGTGCGGAAATCGGACACCGCGCGGGCGGCGTCCGGATCGCCGGCCTCGGCCGCCATGGTGCGTCCGCCGCGCGGGCCGGCGACGCGGCGCAGCGCGAGGTCGATGCGGCCCTCGGACGGGATCGGCAGGCGGGCCACCACGGCCCAATAGGTCTTGTCCATGGTCCGGCCGCGGAACGCGGCGGCGAGCTTCGCCGCGGCGCCGGCCGAGCGCGCCAGGACCAGCACGCCGGAGGTATCGCGATCCAACCGGTGCACCAGGCGCGGGCGGTCGGCCCCGAACCGCAGCGCTTCCAGCGCGCCGTCCAGATGCACCGTGATCCCCGGGCCGCCCTGCACCGGCAGGCCGGCGGGCTTGTTCAGCACCAGCACCTGGTCGTCGCGGTACAACACCGCTTCGTGCAGGCGGGCGGCGAGCGCGGGGTCCACCGGCGCGCGCGGGGCGGGGTCCGGCGCGGCGGCGGCGAGCGGTGGCAGGCGGATTTCCTGGCCGGCGGAGAGCCGGGTTGCGGCCTCGGCCCGGGCGCCATCCACGCGCAGCCGGCCGGTGCGGCAGAGCTTCTGGATTGCGCTTTGCGGCAGGCCCGGGACATGGCGGCGCAGCCAGCGGTCGAGGCGGAGATCCGCCTCATCGGGTTGCACGGTCCGGGTCTCCGACATGATCCCCCGCGCGGGTTGGCGATGCGCGGGGTATGGCGGCGGGGGGCGGGGGGGTCAAGGCGG
>DAHWDR010000291.1:0-7002 GCA_027330745.1 Acetobacteraceae bacterium
CCTGGTGGAAACGATGTTCCTCGGCGCCGAGACCATCCGCCCCCTGCTCGCCCGGCTGATCCCGCAAGCGCAGATCGAAACCCGCCCGCGCCTGTCGCAACTGCACGCCGCCGGCGCCGCGCGCCTGACCAAACTGCCGCCGCGCAGCGCGATCGTCGCGTTCTCCGCCGGCGATGTCTATGCGATCGCCGAGGCGATCCGCCGCCGCCGCGGCGGTTGCGCGGTGGTCATGGGCCGCCTGTCGCCCCGCACCCGCAACGCGCAGGTGGCGCTGTATCAGAACAAGGAGGTGGATTTCCTGGTCGCCACGGACGCGATCGGCATGGGCCTGAACATGGACGTGGACCATGTCGCCTTCGCCGGCCTGTCGAAACATGACGGCCATCGCCCGCGCCCGCTGACCCCGGCCGAGGTGGCGCAGATCGCCGGACGCGCCGGACGTGGCATGCGCGACGGCAGTTTCGGCACCACCGCCACCTGTCCCGCCATGCCGGAAGACCTGGCGCAGGCGGTCGAAGCACACCGTTTCGATCCGCTGACCCAGCTCTGCTGGCGCAACGCGGAACTGGATTTCTCGGGGCTGGAGGCACTGCTCGCCAGCCTCAACGCGCCGCCGCCGCGCGCCGGCCTGGTGCGCGGCAATGACGCCGCCGATCTGGAAACCCTGACCGCCCTGTCGCGCGATTCCGATATCCGCCGCGCCGCCGCCACCAGAACCCGGCTGCGCCGGCTGTGGGAAGCCTGCCAGATCCCCGATTTCCGCAAACTGGCGGACGAAACCCATGCGCGGCTGTGCGCCCGCGTGTTCTCCCACATCGCCGATGGCGGCGTCCTGCCCGCCGATTTCCTCGCCGCGCCGATCGCGGCGCTGGATCGCACGGAAGGCGACATAGACACGTTGATGCAACGTCTGGCCGGCATCCGCGTTTCGGCCTATATCGCCGCCCGCGCCGACTGGTTGCGCGATGCGGCGCAGTGGCAGGCGCGCGCGCGTGACGTGGAAGACAAGCTGTCGGACGCGTTGCATGAACGCCTGCTCGCCCGATTTGTGGATCGCCGCGCCGCGCTGCTGCTGCGCCGGCTGGACGCGACCGACGGGACCGCGCTGCTGTCCGCCGTCACCGCGCGCAACGAAGTGGTGGTGGAAGGCCAGACCGTCGGCCAATTGCGCGGCTTCGCGTTTCTCCCCGACCCCGGCGATGACGCGGAACGCCGCCGGCTGGTGCTGCGCGCCGCCCGCCGCGCGCTGGCGGCGGAAATCCCGCGCCGCGTCGCCGCGCTGGAAGCCGCCCCCGATACCGCCCTGGCGCTGACCGAAGATGCCGTGCTGGTCTGGAACACTGCGCCGATCGCCCGCCTGCGCCCCGGCGCGTCCGCGCTGCGCCCGCAGGCCGAAGCGCTGGACGCCGAGTTCCTGGACGGCGCCGCCCGCGAACGCATCCGCGCCCGTGCCCAGACATTCCTGGATCGTCACATTGCCGCGACCCTCGCGCCGCTGTTTGCCGCGGTCCAGGCGGCCGACACCGCACGCCCGCTGCGTGGCGCGCTGCATGCGCTGGCCGACGGCCTCGGCGTGGTCGCCGATGGCGGGGCCGCGGGTGAGGACGCGTCGCACCGCCGCGCCCTGAAGCCGCTCGGCATCACCGCCGGCCGCTTCGCCCTGTTCCTGCCGGCGCTGCTGAAGCCCCGGCCCGCCGCGTTGCGCGCGCTGCTCTGGGCGGTCTGGACCGGCACGCCGCCGGCGCCGCTCCCGCCGCCCGGCGCGGTGAGCCTGCCCGCCGGTTCCGCGCTTCCGGGCTGGCTGCAAGCCGGGCCGGTGCTACTGCGCCTGGATGTGGCCGAGCGGGTGGCGGCCGAGCTTGCCCACGCCACGCGCCGCGGCCCCGCCGTGCCGCCCGCCGGCCTCGCCGGACGGCTTGGGGTGCGCGCCGAGGCTTTGGCGCCGGCGTTACGCGCGCTTGGCTTCCGGCTGGCCCCGGCCGAGCTTCCCGGCCCCGACGCCTATGGCCCGCCCGCGCCGCCGCTGCTGACGCCGCTGCGCCGCCGCCGCGACCCGCCACCGCCCGCCGCCCGGCCGGTGCGCGCGGACGGCCCGTTCGGGGCGCTCGCCGCGCTGCTTCGCTGAGCCGTGCCGGAAGACTGGCAACGCCTGGACGCCTGGCTCTGGTGCGCCCGGGTGCGCCGTTCCCGCGCCGATTGCGCCGTGCTGATCGCCGCCGGCACGATCCGCATCAACCGCCAGCCGACCGACAAGCCGCACGCGCGGGTGCGGCCCGGCGACGTGCTGACCCTGGCGGTCGGCCATGATGTCCGGGTCTGGCGCGTGCGCGCCCTGGCCGCCCACCGTGGCCCCGCCGCGGCGGCGGTGGAATTGTATGAACCGATCCAAGATGCCGATCCCTGACCCGCCCGAGGCGCCGCTCCTGCTCCCGTTCGAACCCGGTCCCTACCGCCTGGCGATGGGCCTGCACGCCTGTCCGGAGGCCGACTGGATCCAGATCGACGCGCGCTATCGCGCCGAGCTTGGGCTGCGCCGCGCTCTGCTGGATCTGCGCCGGGATGAAGTGCTGGGCGTGGACCCCGCCACCGCGCCGGCGCGACGCGAGGTTCTGGAGCTTCTCGCCGCGCATCTGCCCGCGCGCTTCCCCGCCTGGTTCGGCTGCGAACCCGGTCGGCGCCTGCGCAACCGCCTGACCGGCGAGGTCTGGACCCTCGCCGATCCCGGAAGCGACCCGCTGGAGGTGGCCGCCCGGCTGGTGCAGGAGGATATGTGCTTGCTGCGCCTGGACGGCGCCACGCCGATTCTGACCGACGCCGCGCTGTGTTTTCCCAGCCGCTGGCGCCTGACCGAGAAGCTCGGCCGCCCTCTGACCGCGGTGCACCATCCGGTGCCCGGCTACGCGGACCGGCTGGCCGGCCCGGTGGACCGGTTTCTGTCCGCGCTGCGCCCCGGCCGTATTGTCCAACGCGCGAACTGGGGGGTGGTGGACGACCCCGCCCTGTTCCAGCCGGCGGCGCCGGCCGCGGGCACCATCATCACCCAAGCCGATGCCGGGGACCGATTATGGCTGCGCGTAGAGCGCCAGACGCTGCGCCGCCTGGCCATCTCCGGTGTCATCCTGTTCACGATCCGCGTGCAGGTTGCCGCGTTCTCGCGGCTGATCGCCGCGCCAGAGCGTGCCCGGCTGGCCGCCGCCCTCCGCGCGCTGCCGGAAGCGACCGCGCGTTACAAAAACCTGACCGCCTTCCGCGAGGCCGCCCTGACGTTCCTGGACGCGCATGCCTGACGCGCGGCTCATCGCGGGCTTCCCGTCGCCCCGCCCGGCGGCGTAGCATCGCGCACCCGGGGCGCCGCGCCCGCCGGCGCCCCGAACCGAGGGAGGCGCCATCATGTCCGGAACCCCAAACGGCAGAAGTCCCCGCTCGGTGGCCCTGATCGGTCCCACCGGCGCCGGCAAATCCACCCTGTTCGAGGCGCTGATGGAGGCCGCCGGCACCCCGGTGAAGCGCCCCGCCGATCCGCGCAACCGGCCGATGACCACCGAACTCCGCCTGGGCCACTGCACCTATCTGGGGGATTCCTGGGCGATCCTGGACTGCCCCGGCTCGATCGAATTCGCCCATGAGACCGCCGCCGCGCTGGCCGCGGTGGACCTGGCGGTCCTGGTCTGCGAACCGGCCCCGGCGCGCGCGCTGTCCACCGCGCCGCTGCTGAAGGCGCTGGCGGATGCCGGCGTGCCGCATCTGGTATTCATCAACAAGATCGACACGCTGGAGGGCAGCCTGCGCGATACGCTGGCGGCGTTGCAGGCCTTCGCCGCCGCGCCGCTGGTGCTGCGTCAGGTGCCGATCGCGGAAGGCGCCGCCGTCACCGGCTACGTCGATGTCGTTTCGGAACGCGCCTATCGCTACCGCAAAGGCCAGCCCTCGGAGCTGATCCAGATTCCCTCGGCGATGACCGCGGCCGAGCGGGATGCGAAATCGAAGCTGGTCGAAACCCTGGCGGATCATGACGACGCGCTGCTGGAAAAGCTGTTGGAGGATATCGCGCCGACCCCGGGTGAGATTTATGCCGATCTGCGCAAGGACCTGGCCGCCGGGGCCGTGACCGAGGTGCTGGTGGGAACCGCCGAGCAGGCGGGCGGCATCCGCCGGTTGTGGAAGGCGCTGCGTCACGACACGCCGGACGTGACCGAAACGGCTGCGCGCAAGGGTATCACCGCCGCCGGCGCGCCATTGTTGCAGGTGTTCAAGACCGTCTATGCCGGGCACACCGGCAAACTGTCCTGGGCGCGGGTCTGGCGCGGCGGGGTGAAAGACGGCGCGACCCTGGCCGGCACGCGGTTAGGGGGAATCTATCGTGTGCCCAGCGGCGAATCGGCGAAAGTGGCCGAAGCGATGGCCGGGGACACGGTGCTGCTCGGCCGGCTGGATCCGGTGGCGACGGGGGCGGCAATCTCCATCGGTGCTGCGGACTCGCTGCCGTTTCCCGCGCCGCCCGCGCCCGTCTATGCGCTGGCGATCGCCACCACGGACCGCAAGGACGATGTCAAACTATCCAGCGCGATCCAGCGCCTGATCGAGGAAGACCCCTCGCTGTCGATAACCCACGACCCGACCACCGGGCAGACCGTGCTGGCCGGCCAGGGCGAGATTCATCTGAACACCGCGATCGAGCGCCTGGCCCGCAACTATGCCCTGAAGCTGACCACCGCACGGCCCGAAGTCTCGTTCAAGGAAACCATCCGCATCGCGGTGCACCAGCACGGCCGGCTGAAACGCCAGACCGGCGGGCATGGCCAGTTTGCGGATGTGAAGATCGACATCGCGCCGCGCGAACGCGGCGCCGGGTTCGCCTTCATCGACAAGGTGGTGGGCGGGTCGGTGCCGCGCAATTTCATCCCCGCCGTGGGCGAGGCGGCCGAGGACGCGGCGCGCAAGGGTCCGTTCGGCTACCCGGTGGTGGATATCTCGGTCACCCTGACCGACGGACAGTTCCACAGCGTCGATAGCTCCGACATGGCATTCAAGACCGCAACCCAGATCGCGATGAAGGAAGGATTGGCAGCGGCGGACCCGGTGCTGCTGGAACCGATCGACCGCGTCTCGGTCTGCGTGCCGAACGAATTCACCGCCCGCGCGCAACGGCTGCTGAGCGGGCGGCGCGGGCAGATCCTGGGCTACGCCGAAAAGCCCGGCTGGGCCGGGTGGGATGAGGTGGAAGCGCTGGTCCCGGCGGCGGAGCTGCATGATCTGATCATCGAGCTGCGCTCGCAGACCATGGGCCTCGGCACGTATCGGCGGAGCTTCGATCACCTGGCGGAAAGCCGCGAGGCGAAACCACGCGCGGCATGACGCGCTTCGCCGTGGTTGGTTGGCGTTACCGGTCGCGCTGCCCGTCGGTGACGCGCTGACGGGACCGGTGCAGATGGTAGCGCATTGCCAGATCCGCGGCCTCCGGATCGGACCGCGCGATCGCCTCGGCAATGGCGGCGTGCTCGTCCAGCACGCGCTGCCCGCGTTCGCGCGATCCGGCGCGAGTGATGCTGAGCGCGACGCCCATCGCCTGGCGGATGGTCTCGCCCAGCCGATCCAGGATTTCGGCGAACAGCGCGTTCCCGCTGGCCGCCGCCACCGCCTGATGGAACGCGAAATCCGCGACCGCCGGGGCAGCGCCGTCCGCCATCCGCGCCTCCAGCGCGCGCAAGGCCGCCTGAATCCGCGCCAGGTCCGACCCGTCGCGGCGGCGCGCAGCCAGGGCGGCGGCCTGGCCTTCCAGCCCGATCCGCACCTCCAGCGCCCGCAGCAACCCGGCGATGTCGTCCCCTGGCGCCAGCGCGGTCAGCCGGTCGGGCGGGCGGTGCAGCACGGTCGTTCCGGACCCCTGGCGGGTGCTGATCAGCCCGTCCGCGTGCAGGCGCATCAGCGCCTCCCGCACCGTGGGGCGGGAGACGCCGAACTCCCGGCATAGCGCCTGTTCGGACGGCAACCGTGCGCCCTCCGCCCAGTCCCCGGCGACGATGCGCTGGAGAATCCGGCCATAAAGCTGGTCGGCCAGCCGTTCCCGGCGGCGAGGAGGCGCGTCCTGCATGGAAGTACATTGCCAGACAACTTGACAGGTTGCCAGACCGGAGGCTTCCTGCCCGCCGCCGGACCCGGCCCAGCAAGGATCGACCATGCCCCGCAAGACCGCCGCCGACCTCCGCTCTGCCCGTTGGTTCGGTCCCGCCGACCTGCGCAGCTTCGGCCACCGTTCCCGCGCCATGCAGATGGGCTACGCGCCCGAGGAATGGACCGGCCGGCCGGTGATCGCGATCGTCAACACGTTCTCCGACCTGCAACCCTGCCACATGCATTTCAAGCATCGGGTAGAGGACGTGAAGTGCGGCATCCTGATGGCGGGCGGATTTCCGGTGGAGCTGCCGGCGCTGTCGGTCAGCGAGAGTTTCGTCAAGCCGACCACGATGATGTATCGCAACATGCTGGCGATGGAAACCGAGGAGCTGCTCCGTTCCCACCCCGTCGATGGCGCGGTGCTGCTGGGCGGTTGCGACAAGACCACGCCCGGCCTGCTGCTGGGCGCGACCAGCATGAACATCCCCGCGATCTTCGTCCCCGCCGGGCCGATGCTGCGCGGCAACTTCCAGGGCAAGCAGCTCGGCTCCGGCTCCGACAGCTGGAAATACTGGGACGAACTGCGCGCCGGGAAAATCACCGAGGCAGACTGGGCCGGAGTGGAGGCGGGAATCGCGCGTTCGTACGGCACCTGCATGACCCTGGGCACAGCCAGCACCATGACCGCGATCGCCGAGGCGGTGGGCATGGTGCTGCCGGGCGGATCGTCCATGCCGGCCGCGGATGCCGGCCATATCCGGCTATGTTCCGAGAGCGGGCGGCGGATTGTCGGGATGGTGTGGGAAGACCTGACGCCGGCCCGCATCCAGACCCGACCGGCGTTCGAGAACGCGATCGTCGTCGCGATGGCGATGGGCTGTTCCACCA
>DAHWDR010000302.1:0-1749 GCA_027330745.1 Acetobacteraceae bacterium
TCGACAGGCCGGACGGCGCCAACATGATCTCGTTATACATCGCCATGAAATGGCGCAGCCGCTGGGGCTTCAGACTGTAGGCGCTGAACACCGCGGGCACGAAACCCAGCTTCTCCTCGCATTTGCGCCAGATCGCGCGCAGATCGTCTTCCAGCCCGGCCGGGTCGGGCACGCCGAGGCGGGAGATGTGGTCGGGCTGGCCCATCAGCCGAACACTTCCGGGTTCACCGCATGGGCACGGATCGGGTGCCCATCCAGCACCGAGAGAATGTTCTCCGCCGTCACTCGCGCCATCCCGGCCATCGATTCCACCGTCACGCCCGCCATATGCGGCGACAGCACCACCTGCGGCAGCGCGAACAAAGGATGGTCGGGCCGCGCCGGCTCCTCGGCCAGCACATCGAGCCCCGCGCCGGACAGATGGCCCGAGGTCAGCGCCGCCAGCAGCGCCGTCTCATCGACGATCCCGCCGCGCGCGGTGTTGACGATCGCGGCACCGCGCGGCATCAGCGCCAGCCGCGCGGCGTTGAACAATCCCACCGTCTCGGCGTTTTTCGGGCAATGGACCGACACGAAATCGGCCCGCGGCAGCGCCTGGTCCAGATCTGCCACCGGGGTGTAGCCGGCCGCGCGGATCACGTCCGGGGAGACATAGGGGTCGAAGATCAGCACCTCCATCTCCATCGCCGCGCAGCGACGCGCCGAGCGGGTGCCGATGCGCCCGAAGCCCACGATCAGCACCGTCTTGCCGGCGACCTCCCCGGGAAGCCCCGCATGGCGATCCGCCCATTTGCCGTGCCGGACCAGCGCATCCATCGCCGGGCCGCGCTTGGCTAGGGTCATCATCAAATACAGCGCATGCTCGGCGACGGAGGTGGAATTGGACGTGCCCGCGGTCATCAACGGTACGCCGCGCGCGGTCAGCGCGGGGACCTCCACCGCGTCGAACCCCACGCCGATGCGCGCCACCACCGCGATGGCCGGGGCCGCTTGCAACTCGCGGGCGCGGAACGGCGTGGCCGACAACGCGATGCCGGAGATATCGGCCAGCAGCGGCAACAGGCTCGCCTGGTCGATGTCGGCGGGGTAGATCTCGAGCGCGATGTCCTCGCGCGCGGCGAGCAGATCGACGCCGGCGCGGTCCATGACATGGGGCACCATGACGCGCTTGCGGTTTGTGGCCATCGGGGCGGCGGTCCTTACAGTTGGCGTTGCAGGGCGGCGACGTAGCCGCGATTCCAGGTCGGCGCCAGCATCACCTCGTTCATCACCAGATGCGGCTTCAGGCAGGCGATGTAGCGGATCAGGTCGCCGCAATCCTCGGCCTGCACCATCCGGGCGCGGTCTTCCGCGCTGACCGGGATGGGGCGCTGGTCCAGGATCGGCGTGGCGACTTCCCCGGGCAGCAGCACGGTGGAGCGGATGCCGTTCACGCATTCGGCCATGTTGATGGCATGGCTGGCCGCCACCAGCCCGTGCTTGGCGGCGGTGTAGATCGGGCCGGACAGGCCGCCGATGAAGCGCCCGGCCATGGACGCGGTGTGGATAATGACCCCGTCCTTGCGCGCCCGCATCAGCGGTAGCGCGACCGTCACGCAATAGAGCGGCGCGTTCAGATTGCCGGCCAGAACCGTATCGATGCCGTCCATCGACAACTTGTCCCAGTGCCGCGCGACGATGTTCACGCCGGCATTGTTGACCAGAATATCCAGCCGGCCGAGCGTTCCGGACAGAAACGCGCCCACGGCC
>DAHWDR010000328.1:0-9625 GCA_027330745.1 Acetobacteraceae bacterium
ATGACCAGGTCCAGCGCCCGGTCCGGATAAGACCGGCAGCGTCCACCGGCGGTCGGTCCGGCCTCGTACAGCGCCACCGACCGCCCGGCACCTACCAGCGCGACGGCGGCGGCCAGGCCGGACAGGCCGGCGCCCAGAACATGGACGGTCGGGGGGGAGGCGTACATCGGCTCCGGCGCTGGTGGCGGGGGCGTGTGCTAGCCCGGATGGGCGGGGCGGGCCAGCGGGACGGGTCAGCGGGGGTGCAATCCTGCTTGTCGCTGCCCCGGCGATGCGTTAGCACCCGCACAACCGTCACAACCGAGAGGTTCCCCATGGCCCGCAACAAGATCGCCCTGATCGGCGCCGGCAATATCGGCGGCACATTGGCTCATCTGGTCGGGCTGAAGGAGTTGGGGGACGTCGTGTTGTTCGACGTATTCGGCGGCGTGGCGGCGGGCAAGGCGCTCGATTTGATGCAGTCCGGTCCGGTGGAAGGGTTCGACGCCACCATGGCCGGCGGGTCCGACTACGCCGCCATCGCCGGGGCCGATGTGGTGATCGTAACCGCGGGATTTCCGCGCACCCCGGGGATGTCGCGCGACGATCTGATCGGCAAGAATGCCGGGGTAATCGCCGAGGTTGCTCAGGGCATCAAGGCCCATTGCCCGAATGCCTTCGTCATCGTCATCACCAATCCGCTGGACGCGATGGTCTGGGTGATGAAGGAGAAATCGGGCCTGCCGGCGAACCGCGTGGTGGGTATGGCGGGGGTTCTGGACAGTTCCCGCTTCCGCCTGTTCCTGGCCCAGGAATTCGGCGTTTCGGTTGAGGACGTCACGGCCTTTGTGCTCGGCGGCCACGGTGATTCGATGGTTCCGCTGACGCGCTATTCCACCGTCGCCGGCATCCCGGTCCCCGATCTGATCAAGATGGGCTGGACGACGCAGGACAAAATCGACGCGATCGTGAAACGCACCGCCAATGGCGGCGGTGAGATCGTGAAGCTGCTGGAGCGCGGCTCCGCGTTCTACGCCCCGGCCTCCTCGGCCATCGCCATGGCCGAGAGCTATCTGAAGGACAAGAAGCGGGTCCTGCCCTGCGCCGCCTATCTCAGCGGCCAGTACGGCATCGACGGGCTCTATGTCGGCGTGCCGGTGGTGATCGGCGCCGGCGGGGTGGAGCGGGTGGTGGAGATCGCCCTGAACGCGGAGGAACAAGCCGCGTTCGATGCCTCCTGCGCGACGGTGCGTGAACTGATCGAGGCATCCCGCAAGCTGATCGGCTGAGGGCGCCATGAACATCCATGAATACCAGGGCAAAGAGCTGCTGCGCCGCTATGGCGTGGCGGTGCTGGACGGGCATGTCGCCTGGACCCCCGACGAGGCCGCCGCGGCTGCGGCGAAGCTGCCCGGCCCCGTCTATGTGGTGAAATCGCAGATCCACGCCGGCGGGCGCGGCGCCGGCCGCTTCGCCGACGACCCGGGTGGGAAAGGCGGCGTGCGCTTGGCCCGCTCCGTCGAGGAGGTGCGCGCCGCCGCGGCGGCCATGCTGGGCCACGTCCTGGTCACCAAGCAGACCGGCCCGGCCGGGCGCAAGGTGCATCGGGTCTATATCGAGGCCGGCTGCGATATCGCTCGCGAACTATACCTGTCGCTGCTGGTCGATCGGGCCTCTGGCCGGATCACCATTGTCGCCTCGGCCGAGGGCGGCATGGAGATCGAAGATGTCGCGGCCCGCGCGCCGGAAAAAATCCTGCGCGTGGCGGTGGATCCAGCCGCCGGGTTCTTCCCGTTCCAGGCCCGCCGCCTCGGTTTCGGTCTGGGCCTGACGGCGGCGCAAGTCGGTGCATTCACGAAATTCGTGGGCGCGATGTATACGGCGTTCACCGCGCTCGATTGCGCCATCGTCGAGATCAACCCGCTGGTGGTCACCGGCGCCGGCGCGGTGGTGGCGCTGGATGCCAAGGTCAGCTTCGATGACAACGCGCTGTTCCGCCACGCCGAGCTGGAAGCGCTGCGCGATGAGGCCGAGGAAGACCCGAAGGAGCTGGAAGCCGCCAAGCATGCGCTGAATTACGTCACCCTGGACGGCACCATCGGCTGCATGGTCAACGGGGCCGGCCTGGCGATGGCGACCATGGACATCATCAAGCTGTATGGCGCGGCACCGGCCAATTTCCTGGACGTGGGCGGCGGCGCGACGGCGGAACGGGTTACGGCGGCGTTCAAGATCATCCTGTCGGACCCGCATGTGGAGGGGATCCTGGTCAACATCTTCGGCGGCATCATGCGCTGTGACGTGATTGCCGAGGGCGTGGTGCTGGCGGCCCGCGAAGTGAAATTATCGGTCCCGCTGGTGGTGCGGCTGGAAGGCACGAATGTGGCGCAAGGCAAGGCGATCCTGGCCAAATCGGGACTGCCGATCATCGCTGCCGACAATCTGGCGGATGCCGCGGAAAAAGTGGTCCGCGCCGTGAAGGAGGCCGCATAATGGCGATCCTCGTCGACGCCAGCACCCGCGTGATCTGCCAGGGGTTCACCGGCGCGCAGGGCACGTTCCACTCGGAACAGGCGATCGCCTACGGCACGCGCATGACCGGCGGCGTGACCCCGGGCAAGGGCGGTTCGACTCATCTCGGCCTGCCGGTGTTCGATACCGTGGCGCAGGCGCATGAGACGGTGGGCGCGGATGCCTCTGTCATCTACGTCCCGCCGCCGTATGCAGCGGACGCAATCCTGGAAGCGATCGAGGCCGAAATCCCGCTGGTGATCTGCATCACCGAAGGCATCCCGGTCCTGGACATGGTGCGGGTAAAGCGGGCGTTGACCGGTTCGAAATCGCGCCTGATCGGACCGAATTGCCCGGGGGTAATCACGCCTGGGGCGTGCAAGATCGGCATCATGCCCGGGCATATCCATAAGCCGGGATCAGTTGGGATCGTGTCGCGCTCGGGCACCCTCACCTACGAGGCTGTGGCACAGACCACCGCGGCGGGGCTGGGACAAAGCTCCTGCGTGGGGATCGGCGGGGACCCCGTGAAGGGAACCGATTTCATCGAGGTCCTGGAGATGTTCCTGGCCGATCCGGCGACGAAGCAGATTGTGATGATCGGCGAGATCGGCGGGCAGAGCGAGATCGAGGCCGCCGAGTTCCTGGCCCGCTCGCCGGTGAAAAAGCCGACGGTGGGCTTCATCGCCGGGGCGACGGCGCCGCCGGGACGGCGCATGGGCCACGCTGGCGCGGTCATCAGCGGCGGGCGGGATACCGCGGCGGCGAAGATGGAGGCGATGCGGGCGGCCGGAATCCGCGTGTCGGAAAGCCCGGCGGCCCTGGGATCGACGATGCTGGATCTGCTTCGGGGGTGAACCCGCGCCGTGCTTGCGCCGACGCCGTGCCGGTGATGTAAGCCTCGATCACATGACCTGGTCCAGACATGGCCCCGGCGCCGATCGCCGTGGCTATCACCACGGCAACCTGCGTGAGGCGCTGATCGAGGCCGCGCTCGCGCTGATCGCCGTGCACGGCCCCGGCGGTTTCACCGTGGCCGAGGCCGCGCGCCGTGCCGGCGTCAGCCCCGCCGCGCCCTATCGGCATTTCCGCGATGCCGAGGCCCTGCTCGCAGAGATCGCGCGGCGGGGATTCGAGCAGCTGGAAGCCGCGCTCACCGCCGCCTGGCAGGACGGGCGGCCCGATCCGGTCAGTGCCTTCGAAGCGCTCGGCCGCGCCTATCTCGGCTTCGCACGCGCCGAGCCGGCCCAATACGCGGCGATGTTCGACACCGATATCGCCACCGAGGAATACCCGAGCCTGGCCGCGGCTGCCGATCGCGCCTTCGCGGCAATGCGTCTGGCGGCCGAACGCCTCACCGGGAGCCTGCCGGCGCGCAACCGACCGCCCGCGCTGATGATGGCGCTGCATGTCTGGGCGATGTCGCACGGCATCGCCTCCCTGTTCTGCCGGCCCGACCGGGCGCGGCGGCCCTTGCCGATGGCGCCGGAGGAGCTGCTGGAGGCGGGGGTGCTGCTCTATCTCCAGGGAATCAGGTTGGCGGGCGGGGAATCGCGGCCAAGGGACGTTTGACCGGGGGGCATTTGATCGGGGCCTCTTGACAGGACGTTTGGCCGTCATAAATGTGAATGTGCCTTACATTCACATTGAGGCCTGAAACAATGCACGCAGCCGATCACTCTGCCGCTGGCGCGCCGGGCTGGCATCCCGGTTGGCATCGAGGCTTGCACGGGGCGATGACGTCCGGCCCGCCTTGGCGGTCGCCCGGTTCATCCCATTGGGGTCCCCCATGGGGATCGGGATTCTCGGTTCGCCATGTCCTGCACGCGGGCCCGTTCTGGATCCTTGCGGTGGTTCTCGGCTTCATCGTCTGGTGGCCGATCGGACTCGCAGCACTTCTGTTCGGTTTTGGGAGACGCATCATGGGTTGCGGATGGCATCAGCGCCGGGCAATGGCGCAGACGGGAACGGGTTATGGCGGCTCGGAGCCGGAACGGCACCACGCGCCCTGGTCGGGCTGGGGTGGCTGCCGTGGCCGTGCCGAGGCGATGCCGCTGAGCGGTAACCGTGCCTTCGACGAGTACCGCGCCGACACTCTGCGCCGGCTGGAGGACGAGCAGAAGGAGTTCGCAACGTTCCTCGACCGCCTGCGTTTCGCCCGCGACAAGGCCGAGTTCGACGCCTTCGTGGAGGAGCGTCGCCGCCCGCCCGCCCCGTCGGAACCCGCGGCCGACGCGCCGCCCGCCTAAACCGCGTAGGCAAGCCGCCGCCCGCGCCGGCCTTGGCCGCGCGCGGGCGCGGTTGCCTTCGCCAGCCGCTTGTTCCGATCGCACTTATCCGCGAGTGACGGCAGATCGCGAGACGTATCGCCCGCGGCCAGAGCCCGCACGGTCCTCGGCGCCCAACTCCTCGGCGCCCCGGTCCTGGGCACGCGGATGGCGGCGGCGCCGACCAGGGCGCCGTTGCGCCGCACCCGACCTTCGTGCTTCTTTAACCGGTTCCCTTGTATCCGCATCCCTGTCCCACGGGACGGAGCCGGCCGGTCATGAACAAACCGCTGCACGACGTCGATTTCCTCCATTGGACCATCGCCCAGGCCGCCGCGCTTCGGCATGCCGGGACGATGCGGATCAACACGCCCGACCCGATCGACTGGGAGAGCGTGGCCGAGGAGATCGCGTCCCTGGGTCGGTCCGAGCGCGCCGGGTGGTTGGACCCGATCGACACGCAGCGCCGCGAGATCCGTCGTTTGCTGAAGGATAGCCCCAGCCTGAAACGCGAGGTCTCGTCGTTGGTCACGGATGAACTTCCGGACGTCCGTCGCACGATCGCCCGCGCCGCCGCCCGCCATAATGAGACGCTTTCGGCCGACCCCACCAGCCTTGTTTTCGACGCAGATCAGGTCCTGGACGAATCCTACCCGCCGGAGCCTTGACCGTCCCCCCGCCCTGCGCCACGTGACCGCCGTTGAACCCGGCCGCGCCCCCGCGTCCGGATAGTGCCCGCATGACCCGCAAGGACCCAACCATGGCTGGCGTCGATCTTCTTGCCTCCGCCGTCACCGGCGCGAACGCCGCCTTCCTCGGTGCAACCTACGCCAGCTGGGCCGCCGATCCCGCATCCGTCGATCCCAGCTTCGCCGCGCTGTTCGCCGCGCTGGATGAGGACACGCGCGCGGTGATCGAGGACGCGACCGGCGCGTCCTGGACCCCGCAGCAAGCGTCCGCGCCCACCCAAGCGGTCCCGGCCGCGCCCGCCGATCTGCGCGGCACCGTGGTCCCGTCGTTGCGCGCCCTGATGTTGATCCGCAGCTACCGGGTGCGCGGCCATCTGGAGGCGCGCCTCGATCCGCTCGGTCTTGCCGCGCCGAAGCCGCACCCGGAGCTCGATCCAGCCACCTACGGCTTCACCGAAGCCGATCTCGACCGGCCGATCTTCATCGACAACGTGCTGGGCCGTGAGACCGCGACACTGCGCGAAATCGTTACGATCCTGCGCGCCACCTATTGCGGCGCGATCGGTGTCGAGTTCATGCACATCCAGGACCCGGAACAGAAATCCTGGATCCAGCGGCGGGTGGAGGGTGCGCCTTGGCTCAACGCCTTCGACGCGGCGGCCAAGCGCGTCATCCTGCGCCAGCTCACCGAAGCGGAAAGCTTCGAGACATTCTGCCAGCGCCGCTACGTCACGACCAAACGCTTCGGCCTGGAAGGCGGCGAGGTCACCATCCCCGCCATGCACGCGATCATCGCCACCGCGGCGGCCGCGGGCGTGAACGAAGTCGCGATCGGGATGCCGCATCGCGGGCGCTTGAACACGCTGGTCAACATCGTCCAGAAACCGCTGACTGCGCTGTTCTCCGAGTTTGGCGGCGAGAGCTTCAAGCCCGATTCCGTGCAAGGCTCGGGCGACGTGAAATACCACCTTGGCACCTCGACAGATATCGAGATCGACGGACGGGCGGTGCATCTTTCGTTGCAGCCGAACCCCTCGCATCTGGAGGCGGTCGATCCGGTGGTGATCGGCAAGGTCCGCGCGCGCCAGGACGAGGCCGGGGACACCAAGACGCGCCGCTCGGTGATGGCGATCCTGATGCATGGGGACGCCGCCTTTGCCGGCCAGGGCCTGGTCTATGAAACCCTGGCGATGAGCCAGCTGATCGGCTACCGCACCGGCGGGACCATTCATATTGTCGTAAATAACCAGATCGGTTTTACCACGGTCCCCGCGCACGCATTCTCGGGCCTCTATTGCACCGACGTCGCGAAATCCATCCAGGCGCCGATCCTGCACGTGAACGGTGACGATCCCGAGGCGGTGGTGTTCGCCGCCCGCATGGCCGCCGAATACCGCATGGAATTCGGCTGCGATATCGTGCTGGACATCGTCTGCTACCGCCGCCACGGCCACAACGAAACCGACGAGCCGGCGTTCACCCAGCCGCTGATGTATCGCGCCATCGCGGCACTTCCGACCACGCGAACGCTGTACGCCGGGCGCCTGGCCGCCGCGGGCGTCGTCACCGCCGCCGAAGCCCAGGCCATGGCCGACGAACTGACCGCCACACTGGAAGCCGCCAACGCGGCGGCGAAATCCTACAAGCCCAACAAGGCCGATTGGCTGGAAGGCCACTGGTCGGGCCTGTCGCAACCCGAGGACGACACCGAACGCACCCAGCTTCCCACCGCCGCCGCCCCGGACATGTTGCGCGAAGTCGGCGCCGCCCTGGCCCGCGTGCCGGACGGTTTTGCGGTCAATCCCAAGATCGCGCGTCAGCTGGACGCCAAGCGCGCCATGATCGAAACCGGGGAGGGCATCGACTGGGCAACCGGCGAGGCGCTCGCCTTCGGCACCCTGCTTGTGGAAGGCCATCGCGTGCGGCTGTCCGGAGAAGACTGCCAGCGCGGCACATTCAGCCAGCGTCACGCGGTGCTGATCGACCAAGACAATCAGAACGAATACACGCCGCTGAACAACGTCGCGCCCGGCCAGGCCCGGATCGAGATCTTCAATTCGCTGCTGTCAGAAGCCGGCGTATTGGGGTTCGAATACGGCTACACCCTGGCCGACCCGCGCACCCTGGTGCTGTGGGAGGGCCAGTTCGGCGATTTCGCCAACGGCGCGCAAGTCATCATCGACCAGTTCCTGGCGTCGGGCGAATCGAAATGGCTGCGCATGTCCGGCCTGACCCTGCTGCTGCCGCACGGATATGAAGGCCAGGGACCGGAACATTCCTCGGCCCGGCCGGAACGCTATCTCCAGCTTTGCGCCGAGCGCAACATGATAGTGTGCAATCTCACCACGCCGGCGAACTACTACCACGCGCTGCGTCGCCAGCTGCACCGCAATTTCCGCAAGCCATTGGTGATCTTCACGCCGAAATCGCTGTTGCGCCACAAGCTGGCGGTCTCGAAGCTGGAGGAATTCGCCACCGGCAGCAGTTTCCGCTTCGTGATCCCCGAGATCGACCCGATCGCGCCACCCGAAACGGTGCGCCGGGTCGTGATCTGCACCGGCAAGGTCTATTACGATCTGCTCGCGCAGCGGCGTGAGCGCGCGGTCAACGATGTTGCCCTGATCCGCCTGGAACAGCTCTACCCGTTCCCGGAACGCACGCTGGGCCGAGTGCTCGCGCCCTATCCGAACGCCACCGTGATCTGGTGCCAGGAAGAACCCGAGAACATGGGCGCTTGGTCGTTCGTCGATCGGCGCATCGAGCGCGTGCTGCTCGGCCTGGAGGGGCATAAGTCGCGCCGCCCGCGCTATGTCGGCCGCACCGAGGCGGCCAGCCCCGCAACCGGCCTTGCGCGCACGCATCTGGCCGAACAATCGGCCCTGGTCGGCGACGCGCTCGGGTTGTAAGTGCCCCCCACAGCCGGCCACGGAGACAGACGATGGCGACCGAGATCAAAGTGCCCGCGCTGGGCGAAAGCGTGACCACCGCCACCGTCGCCCGCTGGCTGAAATCCGCCGGCGACGCGGTCGCGGCCGACGAACCGCTGGTGGAGCTGGAGACCGACAAGGTGACCGTGGAGGTCAACGCGCCCGCCGCCGGCGTGCTGGTCGCGATCAGCGCCGATCAGGGCGCCGAGGTCGATGTCGGCGCGGTGCTTGGCCTGCTGGAAGCGGGTGCGGTAGCCACCCGTCCCGCCGCGGGCGTCGCCCCGCCGCCGCTTCCGCCCGGTCCCGTCTCCCGTCCCGCGGCGCCGCCACCGGCCGCGGCCGCCGTTGCCGCCCCCGCACCGCTGCCCGCCGCGGCCAAGCTGATCGAGGAGAATGCACTCGCCCCCGCGGCGATCGGTGTCGGCACCGGCAAGGACGGCCGCCTGACCAAGGGCGACGTGCTGGCGTTCCTTGCACGCCCCGCCCCAGCCGCCCCTGCACCGTCGCCGAAACCCGCGCGCGCGCCGGACGCGCGAGAGGAACGGGTCCGCATGACCCGGCTGCGCCGCACCATCGCCGCGCGGCTCAAGGAAGCGCAGAACACCGCGGCGATGCTGACGACCTTCAATGAGGTCGATATGTCGGCGGTCCTGTCGCTGCGCGCCGCATACCGGGACGCATTCGAAAAGAAGCACGCCGGCGTACGGCTCGGTTTCATGGGTTTCTTCGTGCGCGCCTGCGTCAACGCGTTGCAGGAGTTCCCCGCCGTCAACGCCGAGATCGACGGCGAGGACCTGGTTTACAAGCACTACGTCCATATGGGCATCGCGGTTGGCGGCGCGTCCGGCCTGGTGGTGCCGGTGATCCGCGATGCCGATCAGCTCGGTCTGGCCGGGATCGAGCGTGCTATCGCCGATTACGGCAAGCGCGCGCGGGACGGCGCGCTGAAGCTGGACGAACTCGCCGGCGGCACGTTCAGCATCACCAATGGCGGCGTGTACGGCTCGTTGATGTCCACCCCGATCCTCAATCCGCCGCAGTCGGGCATCCTTGGGATGCACAAGACCCAGGACCGGCCGGTCGCCATCGCCGGGAAGATCGAGATCCGACCGATGATGTATCTGGCACTGTCCTACGACCACCGGGTGGTGGACGGGCGGGAGGCGGTTTCGTTCCTGGTCCGCGTCAAGGAGCAGATCGAGGACCCGCGGCGGATGCTGCTGGAGGTCTGACGCAGGGGGCCCCGGCGCGC
>DAHWDR010000329.1:0-2134 GCA_027330745.1 Acetobacteraceae bacterium
GGCCGTTCCTGGCCGCGTGCTACGCGGCGGCGCTCGCGCTGCTGGCGCTGGCGGGGTGGCTGGGCGGGCTCGGCCCCTGGTTCTACCCGGCCCTGGTGCTGCCCGCGGCGCTGCTCGGGTATCAGGTGATGGCGCTGAATATCGACGATCCGGCGGGCTGCCTGCGGCTGTTCCGGCTGAACCGGGAGACGGGGCTGGCGGTGGCGCTGGCGCTGCTGGCGGGACTGGCCTGATGCCAGCCGACCGAAAGACCGACTCTTCCGGTCTTTTGGGCGGTTGGGAGTGCGCGCGGGGTTGCCCCTGGGGGGGGCGTGGGGCGGCCGCGCGCCACATGAGACCCATACCGAACGCCGCTGACCCATTCCTCATGGGTCAATGGCGGTTGGTGTGACAGGCTCCGCCCGGGGCCGGCGCAGACCTCGCCCTCGCGAAAGAACGCTCGCCGCATCCGGTTCCGGATAAATCAGGCTGCCGCGGTCGTTGTCGCTTTGCGCGGCCGACCTCCCTTGCGGCCGTTCGCCTGGGCGCTTCCGCGCTTGGCCTCCGAAGTCACCCGGCCGCCGCGGCTCGCGAAGATTGCCGCCATGACGCGCGGGGGGAGCATCGAGGGCAGGATGCGGGCCAGCAATCCCTGCACGCCGATGTGGATGTCGTGGTCCTCCAGCGCAATCGCCGAGCCGTCCGGCCAGACTTCCAGCTTCGTCAGCGCCGCTACCGGTACGTTCCGCAATGCGTCGATCCATTGGCGGGGGATGAGGAGGCCGGCATTTCGGGCAAGCACGATTTCCACGGCGTCCCGGTCCGCGAGGTAGCGGACCGCCTGTGCCCGCGGCTCCGTCTCGGCTTGCTGCCGGCCGGCGGCCAGGGCCGCGGCATAGGCCGCGTCGGTGATGCGGTGTTCGGTCATGTCTGTCCCCCTGGTTGCAAGATTGCGCCGTTCCGAAACACCACGAGCATTCGGTCGGCGACCGGATCGTAGGTGGCGCGGACGATCTGTTGCGCGCCCGCCCCGCGCTTCGCGAGCAGGACGATCGCCCCGCTTGCGGCCACCGCGGCCCACCGGTTGTCAAGGCACGTCGTTCGCATCGTGGTCCACCACATGCCCCGGCACTCCGCCATCCTCCCCCGAACCTCATCGAGCAGCCGGTTCACCACCCGTGGCAAGGGGAGGCTTCGCGTCGGCGCGAGGCTCACCAGCGCAACCGCGTCGCCGACAAAGGAGAAGCCGACGCGAGCGATCCAGCCTTCGCCCTGGTGCCGGGCATGGACATGCGGCGGGCAGTGATCGTCGGCGAAGACGTGGACCACGGCCCCGGTTATCCCGGAAACGAACACCCGGCTCATGCGGGAGAATAACCCTTCGGCTTGGGTTTACAAGGGGCGGGTGGGTCGCGCCCAGCGCCGCCGCCCGAACCCTGCGTGCCGAATGGTGACTCCGCGATGAACGCACCCGATCGCAGACCCGTCCCGGCGCAGCTTCACCTTGTCCGCCGCGCGGGAGACGGGTTTCCGGTCCCCCGGGGGCGGCGCGCGGTGGTCGTGCCAGGCGTTGTACGACGGTCCTGGCTCGCGCCGACCGATCGTGTCGTGGACAGGAGCGCGCCGAGCTCTCATGCTTCCGCCCGGAATCCCGGCCCTCCGCCGCCTCAGGACGGTCGGCCCGGTCGAGGAACAGAGTGGCGCAAGTGTCAGAAAATCCGCCCGCAGGGGCCAGACGCCGCGAACCGGCCGGCCCTGGGACGCCCCTCCGATGACCGGCCCGGCGGACTTCATCCGCGCCCACACGGTGCCCGGCCGCGCGCCGCTGGTGCCCGAACTGCTGCTGTATCTCGCCACCGAGATCACCCCGCTGTGGCAGGCCACCGAGGATTGGCTCGCCGCGCGCGACCTTGCGCCGCCGTTCTGGGCCTTCGCTTGGCCGGGCGGGCAGGCGCTGGCGCGGCATGTGCTCGACCATCCGGCGCTGGTCGCCGGGCGGCGCGTGCTCGATTTCGCCGCCGGGGGCGGGATCGCCGCGATCGCCTGCGCGCGCGCCGGCGCCGCGCGGGTGGAAGCGGCCGAGATCGATCCGCTGGCGCTCGCCGCCATCGGCCTGAATGCCGCGCTCAACGGAGTCACGGTGCACGCGGCCCAA
>DAHWDR010000336.1:0-1997 GCA_027330745.1 Acetobacteraceae bacterium
AGCTGGTACAACTGCCCGCCCGGCACCATCACCGTCAACGGGGCGATGTTATTCGGCATGGTGGAGGGAGTCGTGGTGAAGAAATCCAGCTCGGAGAAGTTGCTGATGATATTGCTGGTCACCGCGGGATTGATCGCCAGCGAAGAGCGGAGCAGGTTCGTGATCGACCCGTTCGCGACGCTGTAGGTGGTTCCGCCGAACACCACGCTGAACTGCGAAATCCCGACGGCTGCGCCCAGACCTGTGCTGCCCGGCACCGCGGCCAGGCTGGAAAAGGACACGGACCCGTCGAACCTGTTTGCCGGATTGGCCTGGGACTGCCAGATCAGGTTGTACTGGTAATCGGCCCGGGCCGGTGCCGCGAACAGCGATCCGGCCAGGACCCCATGAAACAGCCGCCGGGCGACGCGGCGCGGCACAACCGAGCGGCGCCGGAGCGGTGTGGTGATGGTCTTCATGTTCAAAACAACTGCCTCCCGAACCGGGGCCGCGCGGCGCCCGATGGTTGATCCCGGCGCTGCGGGGTCCCGATGGGCGCGGCCATCGCGATCGTCGCGCCGTGGTGCACCGTAGCGATCGCGTCGCTAACGAAGCGTTACCGGCGCAGCCTGGACCTGGGGGCATCCGGCCGCCGCGGCCGTGCTGGCGGCCGATCCGCAGCGCGCGCCACACGACGCCTCGCGCGGCGAGTTTTTCTTCGCCCGGTTAGTGATATCTTGGGGATTTTGGTGTCTTATCGCCGCCGTGACCGACACGCCGCCCCTTCCCCTGGCCGACCTCCTGACCCAGATCATCGAGGATCTGTGCCAGAACATCGCCCAGGCGCAGCGCGGCCGGGGCCTGCTCTGCCGGTTGCTGATGTGGCAGCTCTGCCGCTGGCTGCGGCGCTTTGCGGCCGAGCTCGCCGCGACCGCCCCGCACGCCGCCGCCGTGGCCGCGCGTTCGACGACCGCCCCCTACGCGCCGGGCGAGGCCCACCCGGACGCATCGCCGCCGGAGGAATTGCAGGACGCCCCCGCGGATTCCGCCCACACGCCCGCCACCCACACGCTTGCAGCGTCGGGCCAGCCGCACGCACCGGCCGGTCCGGCTTTGTCGCAAACCCAGGTTCCGGCCGCCCTGCCGGTTGCACACTCCCGCGATGACGGCCCCGCCGCTGCGCGCCGCGCGCCGGATGCAACCGCCGCGCCCGCGATGGCGGAAGCCCGCCGCAACCCCGCCCGTCGCACTCTCGCCGCCCCGATCCTGGCGTTCGTCGCATCCGCGTCCGCCGTCGCAGCGTGGCGCTCAGCCGCCGTGGCCGCGCGTTCGACGATCGCCCCCTACGCGCCGGGCGAGACCCACCCGGACGCATCGCCGCCGGAGGAGTTGCAGGACGCCTCCGCGGATTCCGCCCACACGCCCGCCGCCCACACGCTTGCAGCATCGGGCCAGCCGCACGCACCGGCCGGTCCGGCTTTGTCGCAAACCCAGGTTCCGGCCGCCCTGCCGGTTGCACACTCCCGCGATGACGGCCCCGCCGCTGCGCGTCGCGCGCCGGATGCAACCGCCGCGCCCGCGATGGCGGAAGCCCGCCGCAACCCCGCCCGTCGCTCCCTCGCCGCCCCGATCCTGGCGTTCGTCGCATCCGCGTCCGCCGTCGCAGCGTGGCGCTCAGCCGCCGTGGCCGCACATGGGCCAGCCGTCGAACGAAAAGCGCTCTTTCAGATGGGATTTCGCGCGCGCTATTCGTTGCTATATCGGAATGGTATTCGCGCCGCCTAACCCCACCATCGCGGCGAATCCGCCCCCGCGTCGCGCCGCCCCCGGGTAAACGTCGCCGGCTTGCGCCGCCACCCGCCGGCACGGCGGTCTCGCCGCGCGGCAGGCGCCGCCCTGCACCCCATCCCCCCGATCTCACCACCGCATCCCGCGCCGGGTCTTGCCCCGCGCGCCGGTTGGCGCTTCTGTGCGCCTGCGCGCTGGATCTTGCCTGCGAACCCGCCTCGGTGCCCCGG
>DAHWDR010000345.1:0-5210 GCA_027330745.1 Acetobacteraceae bacterium
GGCGGCGATGACGGATGCGGACCGCGAGCGGGCGCAGACCGCGCTCGCCCATCTCGGCTATTACGACGGCACGATCGACGGCGTGTTCGGCCCCGACACCCGCGCCGCGATTCGCCGCTTCCAGTTCGAACTGCATGATCCTATGACCGGCCGCCTGACTGCCGCGCAGGCCACGCATCTCGTCTCCGCCAACCCCCGCTAGGTCGCACCCATGGGTCTTCGCGCCAAGTTCAACCTGATGCTGCTGGCTGCGTTCGTGATCGGCCTCGGCCTTGCCGCCGCGGTTTCCTGGCGCATCGTCCAGCGCAACGCGCGGCGCGAGGTGCTGGCCGAGGCCGGCATCATGATGGCGCAGGCCAACGCGGTGATCGGCTACACCGCGCAGGAGATCGAGCCGCTGCTGGTCGATCAGCAGAAGCTGCGCTTCCTGCCGCAAAGCGTGCCGTTCTTCGCCGCGGAGGCAAACCTGCGCGCGCTGTCGAAGACGTTTCCCGATTACACCTTCAAGGAAGCCGCGCTCGATCCCACCAACCCGGCCGACCGCGCGACCGGGTGGGAAGCCGCGATCATTGCCACTCTGCGCCGGCACCCGACCATGACCGAGCTGGTCACGACCCGGGACACGACGCAGGGCCGAATCCTGTCGCTGTCGCAGCCGGTGCGGATCGACAGCAAGGACTGCCTGACCTGTCATTCCACCCCGGCGGCGGCACCGCCGGCGATGGTCGATCTGTACGGCGGCAAGAACGGTTTCGGTTGGACATTGGGAAGCGTGCAAGGCGCGCAGGTCGTCTCGGTACCGATGCGAATTGCGCTCGATCGGGCGAACCATCTGTTCGCCATCTACCTGGGCGGGATTGCGGCGGTCTTCGCCGTCACTTTGCTGCTGCTCAACCTGCTGCTGCATTATGTCATCATCCGCCCGGTGCGGCAGATGGCGGCGGTCGCAAGCGAGGTGAGCCTGGGCAACGCCGACGCCCCCGAGTTCGAGGCGCGTGGCAGTGACGAGATCGGTTCGCTCGGGCAATCCTTCAACCGCATGCGGCGCAGCCTGGTGAATGCCATGAAGCTGCTGGAAGGCTGAGCCATTTCCGATCCCGCCCCGCCACCTGCGTCGCCCCCTGCCACGATCGGCCGCTACCAGGTGCAAGCGGTGCTGGGGCGCGGTGCGATGGGTGTGATCTATCGCGCCCATGATCCCGCGCTGGGGCGCGAGGTGGCCATCAAGCTGATCCGTGCCGATCTGCTGGACGACGCGACGGACCGGGCGGAATTCCTCGCCCGCTTCAATCATGAGGCGCGGGCGGCGGCCCGCTGCGCGCATCCGAATATCGTCACCATCCACGACTTCGCGCTGCATGACGGCAATCCGTTCCTGGCGATGGAATATGTCGCAGGAGAAACGTTGGCCGCCGCCTTGCGCCGGGAAGGGCGCTTCGCGTCCGATCGGGCTGTGGCGGTGATGACCCAGGTGCTGGACGCGTTGGGTGCGGCGCACGCGATGGGGATCGTGCATCGCGACGTGAAGCCCGCGAACGTGATGCTGCTGCCGGACCGGCGCGTAAAGGTGGCGGATTTCGGCATCGCGCGGATGGAGAGCGCCGGCCTGACGCAAACCGGCACAGTGCTGGGCACACCAAGCTACATGTCGCCCGAGCAGTGTCTGGGTGAGAAGGTGGACGGGCGCAGCGACCTGTTCTCCGCCGGCGCGATGCTGTTCGAGTTGTTGACGGGCGCGCCTCCGTTCCCGGGCCGGACGTTCACCGCGATCGTGCGGGCGCTGACGGACCCGGCGCCGTTTGACCCCGGTCCGCGCGCGGCCGGAGTGCCGCCGGACCTGATGGCGGTGGTGCAACGGGCGCTTGCCAAGCGCGCAGCCAACCGGTTCGCGACCGCTGCCGCAATGACGGCCGCGCTGCGCTTGGTGCCGGACTCCGCTCTGGCCGAAGCGCCGGGAGAGGCGGCGACCCGGGTGCTGATGGCGCACACCCATCCGGCGGGGTTCGATCCCGCGGTCCTGGCGACGATCGAGCGGCGGCTGGCCGCCCATGTCGGTCCGATCGCGCGGCATTTGGTGCGGGAGGCGGCGCATGAGGGCGGGTCGCTGGATGCGCTGTGCACGAAGCTCGCCGTCGGCATCGAGCAGGAAGCAGCGCGGACCGCGTTCCTGCGCGCGGTGCAGAGCACCATGACGAACGCCAGCGCGGCCGTCGCCGAGCGGCAGGGGACGGCCCAGGGGACGGCCCAAGGGACGGCCCAAGGGACGGCCCAGGGGAGCGTTCAGGGGAGCGTTCAGGGGACCGTGACCTCGGGGACAGCGGCGGTGGCGTTGGCCGGCGCGGTGCTGGATCGCGTACGCCACGATTTGACCCTGGTCCTGGGGCCGATCGCGCGGGTTCTCGTTTCCCGCGCCGCGGCCGAGGGCGGGACGGAGCGGGCGTTGCGCCGGCGATTGGCCGCGCATATCGCGAACGAAGCCGAGCGCGCCCGTTTCCTGGGCGATGATATCTGATCCGCGCGCCGCGCCCTCGGGGCCAGGCGTGTATGCCGAGGCCGTCCCGGGTCGGCCGGACTACGACGCGGCGCCGCGGTGGCCGGCGCCGAACCGTGCACGATACTCCCCGGGGGTCACGCTCAGCAGCCGCAGGAAACTGCGCCGCATCGTCTCCTGCGCGCCGAAGCCGCAATGTGCGGCAATGGTTTTCGCCGGCTGGGCAGTGTCGGCCAGCCGGCGCCGCGCCGCTTCCACCCGCAGCCGCTCCACCGCGCGGGCGGGGGTGACGCCGGTGGCGCGCGTGTAATGGCGGGTGAACCCGCGCGGGCTCATCCCCGCCCGTGCCGCCAACGCCGCCACCGACAGGTCTGCCGCGGGATTCGCGGCAATCCAATCGTGCAGAGGGGCGAACCGGTCCTCGCCGGCTTGCATCGCCAGCGCGGCGCTGAACTGCGCCTGCCCGCCCGGCCGTTGCAGAAACACGACCAGATGCCGCGCCACCGCCAGCGCCAGGGCGCGGCCCAGATCGTCGGCGACCAGCGCCAATGCCAGATCGATCCCGGCCGTCACTCCGGCCGAGGTCCACACGTTCCCGTCGCGAACGAAGATCGGATCGGGCTCCACCCGCGCCGCGGGGTAAAGTCGGGCCAGTTCCGCCGCTTCGCGCCAATGCGTCGTCACGCGCCTTCCGTCCAGCACGCGCGCCGCGGCCAGCAGGAACGCCCCGGTGCAAACCGAGGCCACGCGCCGGGTCGTTCCCGCTCGCGCCCGCACCCAGGCTACCATCGCCGCATCCTCTGCTGCCGCGCGCACGCCCGGGCCGCCGGCCACCAGCAATGTGTCGATCGGGTCCGCCGCGTCCGGCAGCGGCGCGGCCACCAGCCTCAGCCCCGAGGAAGTCGCGATCTCCCCGCCGCCGGCCGCCACCAGGCGCGGCGCATAGGCCGGGGGTAGGCCGTCGCGGGCCAGGGTCTCGTTGGCGGTGGCGAAGACCTGCAACGGTCCGGCCACATCCAGCAACTGGACCGACGGAAACGCGAGCAGCGTCACAACACGCGGCGCGTTTGGCGGGAAATGAGGGGAATCTGGCATTTCGGCCAGACCGTGCCGCGCTACCCTGTCGCTGTCCATCCCCCGCGAAAGGTCACGCCATGCTGCCCCCCGAAACGCCCCTCCAGATCGGCTCGCTGCTGTTCGAGGGCCTCGATCAGATCGACCTGACCGGTCCGTTCGAAGTGTTCGCCCGTGTGCCGAACGCGACCTACCGCCTGTATGCCCCCAGCCTGGCCCCGGTGCGCGATGTGCGCGGGCTGCGTCTGACCCCGGACGCTACCCTGGCGGAGGCCCCGGCACTCGATCTGCTGCACGTTCCGGGTGGGTATGGGCAGGAGGCGCTGATGGAGGACGCGGTCGTGCTGGACTGGATCCGCCGTCAGGCCGGGGGTGCGCGGATCGTGTTCTCGGTGTGCACCGGGGCGCTGATCTGCGGCGCGGCCGGTCTGCTGCGCGGCCGGCGCGCCACCACGCATTGGGCCGCGTTCCATCTGCTGGGCTATTTCGGCGCGATCCCTGAGGATGCGCGGGTGGTCATCGACGGAGCATTGGTTTCAGCCGCCGGGGTCACCGCCGGGATCGACGGTGCGCTGCGCGTCGCTGCACTGCTGCGCGGCGACGACGTGGCGCGGGGCATCCAACTGTTCATGCAATACGCACCGGAACCGCCCTTCGACGCCGGCACCCCGGCCCGCGCGCCGGCCGCGGTGGTGGCGGCCGCGCGGGAGGCGATGGCGGCGATCACGGCGCAGCGGGAGGCGACGGCGCGGCGCGTGGGCGCGCGGTTGACCTGATCCATCGCGACCCCGGCGGTTTGGTTGCAACGTGGATGGTTCTGCGGCAGGATCGTCTCCAGGCCGCTTGCCGCGCGCGATCGGTCGGGACAGCGGGGGCACTTGGTGGACGAAACCGAACAGCAGCGGGCAGCCGCGACCGGCGCCGCCGCGTCGCCGGGAGACGGGTTGTTCGCCCACGCTGCTACTCTGGCAAGCTGGGTTCGCCCGTCCGAACGGCTGGAAACCGACCCGCCACCCGAGCACGTGACACTGCTGCGACGGATGGCGCTGGATCTGGACCGGTTCCACCGCGCCGGTGCCGCGCCTCGCCGCGCGTGGCCGGAGCCGGCGGTTGGCGCCAGTGCGCCAGCGGCCGTGCTGTCGGGCGTCTCCCCAGGGTCGGCGTCAGGATCGGCGCCCGGGTCGGCGCCCGGGTCAACTCCGGGGCCAGCCGAATTTGCTACGGACCCGCGCCTGGCCGCGCTCGCCCACCGCGTTGCGCTGCTGGAACGCGCCGCTGCCGGGAGTGACACAACGGTGGCGGCCGACGCCCTGGCGCCGTTGCGCACCCTGCTGGACGTGCTGTCCGGTGAGGTCACGCGGCTGCGCAAGGTCTCGCCGCTGCGTCTGCCGGAGGACGATGCGGTTGCGGTCCGACCGGCTCCAGCCGTCCGACCGGTTCCGGTCGCGGCGCCTGCGCGGGAGGCGGTGGCGGCGCCCATGGTTGCCCCCGCGATGCCTCCACCGCCTTCCGCCGTCGCGTCGCGGGGAACGCCCGTCTCGCCGGGCGGGCGATCGCGCTATTCGGCTCTGGTGTGGGCTGCGGTCCTGGCGGCTCCGGTGCTGGTGCTGGGGGCGGTGTTCCTGGATCGGGTGCCCGAGCCAAA